>NZ_BSND01000007.1 GCF_030159795.1 Methylophaga thalassica
GCACAGGCAGGTTAATATAAAACAGGGAGACATAAAAAAAGCCCATCCGTCATTCAAAAACGCTCCCGGCGTTTTTGTCACGGCGTTCAAGTAGGTCATGGTCTAAACTTCAGATAATAAAAAAGGCCAACCTCTCTCGAGATTGGCCTTTTCTATTAATTAAAGCCTGGCAGTGACCTACTTTCACATGGGAACTCCCACACTATCATCGGCGCTAAGTCGTTTCACTTCTGAGTTCGGGATGGGATCAGGTGGTGCCAACTCGCTATGGCCGCCAGGCATAACTGGCATAGTCAGTTCAATACTGACTCTCGGAAATCGGTAACAAGTTTTTGTTGTAAAGTGTTTCGCAACACCCCCAAGTTCCCTTGGGGTTATATGGTCAAGCCTCACGGGCAATTAGTACTGGTTAGCTCCATACATTACTGCACTTCCACACCCAGCCTATCAACGTGGTAGTCTTCCACGGCCCTTCAGGGGATTAAATCCCAGTGAGAACTTATCTTGAGGGGGGCTTCCCGCTTAGATGCTTTCAGCGGTTATCCCGTCCGTACATAGCTACCGGGCAATGCTGTTGGCACAACAACCCGAACACCAGGGGTACGTCCACTCCGGTCCTCTCGTACTAGGAGCAGCTCCTCTCAATTCTCAAACGCCCACGGCAGATAGGGACCGAACTGTCTCACGACGTTCTAAACCCAGCTCGCGTACCACTTTAAATGGCGAACAGCCATACCCTTGGGACC
>NZ_BSND01000008.1 GCF_030159795.1 Methylophaga thalassica
CCGTCATGCACGACCTTCAGCCGGCGGTTCGACAAGTCGAAGGACAGCGCCCGAATCTCCTCAAAGCCGTTCAGGGCTAGGCGAATCATTCGTTCTTCTGATGGACAGTCCATCTTCGGCACGGCATAAACACTGACCCATCTCCCTGGCGCCTCGGAGGAGGCCTGTATATCGGTATCCGCTGCGGACGTTGCATCACCGCCACAGGCGCCACCACAGGATTTGCTCATGATACGACTCCACTTGAACAATGTTGTGGTACCATTTAAAACTATAAAGCTACTATAAGGTCAATAGAGTAAAGAATCCGTTGGGGAGGAGGCTGATGCGCATTGGTCAGTTGGCGCAGTTGGTAGGGGTCGAAACACAGACGATCCGCTTCTATGAACAGCAGGGCTTGTTGCCGCCGCCTGATCGGCAGGACAACGGTTACCGTGTCTATACCGAGAAGCATGGTGAGGGGCTGGCCTTCATCCGTCGCTGCAGAATCCTGGGCCTGTCACTGGCTGAGATTCACGAACTACAGAGCTATCAGGACGACCCTCATCAGCCTTGTACCGCCGTCAACGCCTTGCTCGATGATCACATCTCTCATGTGCGGTCGCAGATAACCGCTCTGCAAGCGCTTGAGAAACAACTCGTTTCACTGAGAGCGAGTTGCAACGATGACCGGGAAGTTGAGGCGTGTGGGGTTCTTGCTGGAATTAGCGAAGGAAACATGCACCAGCAGTAGGTGAAGCATCAACCAGATAATCCGATGAGATGCCGGTCTGTCTCACTCTCATGCAAAGGTAAGATCAACCATTTAATCCGCTTACCC
>NZ_BSND01000009.1 GCF_030159795.1 Methylophaga thalassica
AAACCCCACGTCAACGTGGGCACCATAGGTCACGTTGACCATGGTAAAACTACGCTGACAGCGGCGATCACCAAAGTGTTGGGTGAATTAAGTGGTGGTGAATTCAAAGATTACGCGGATATTGATAACGCACCAGAAGAAAGAGAACGTGGTATCACAATCTCAACCGCTCACGTGGAATACGAAACAGCCAACCGTCACTACGCACACGTAGACTGCCCAGGCCATGCTGACTATGTTAAAAACATGATCACCGGTGCGGCACAAATGGACGGCGCGATTCTGGTTGTAAACGCAGCTGACGGTCCGATGCCACAAACACGTGAACACATTTTGTTATCACGTCAGGTTGGTGTACCTTACATCATCGTTTACCTGAACAAAGCTGACATGGTTGACGACGAAGAACTGATTGAATTGGTAGAAATGGAAGTGCGTGAGTTGTTAGACAGCTATGACTTCCCAGGTGATGACACCCCAATCATCGTTGGTTCAGCACTGAAAGCGTTAGAAGGCGACACAAGTGAAATTGGTGCACCATCAATCATTCGTTTAGCTGAAGCAATGGATACCTACTTCCCAGAACCAGAACGTGCAATTGACGGTGCGTTTTTGATGCCGATTGAAGACGTATTCTCAATCTCAGGTCGTGGTACGGTTGTTACTGGTCGTGTTGAACGCGGTATTGTTAAAGTGGGTGACGAATTAGAAATCGTTGGTATCAAAGACACCCAAAAAACCACCTGTACTGGTGTTGAAATGTTCCGCAAGCTGTTAGATCAAGGTCAAGCAGGCGACAACGTAGGTGTTCTGTTACGTGGTACAAAACGTGAAGACGTCGACCGTGGTCAAGTACTGGCACACCCAGGCACAATCAAACCACACACACGTTTTGAAGCAGAAGTATATGTGCTGTCAAAAGATGAAGGTGGTCGTCACACGCCATTCTTCAATGGTTACCGTCCACAGTTCTACTTCCGTACAACTGACGTGACAGGCGCATGTGAATTACCATCAGGTGTAGAAATGGTTATGCCTGGTGATAACGTTAAGATGGACGTAACTTTAATTGCACCGATTGCGATGGAAGAAGGGTTACGTTTTGCTATTCGTGAAGGCGGCCGCACTGTTGGTGCCGGTGTCGTTAGTAAAAT
>NZ_BSND01000010.1 GCF_030159795.1 Methylophaga thalassica
ACTCATTTTGACGTTAGCATGTAAATACTAAGCGTCAGATCTTCTAGTGACCTAACGTAAGTACCCACACAAATTACTTGATACTATTTTGTTAAAGAGCGTTTGTTGCTGATGTTTCCTGCAACAAAGAAGCGAGAATTATACAGCTCTCTGCCAGACTGTCAACTTAATTTTTTACATTTTTTGAAACTGTAAACCTTAAGCCAAATGCCAATTCAACCAGCCTTTTCAGGCTCCCTCATCAGCAAGAGGGGCGCATATTACGCGAAGCATTTAATGTATGCAAGCGCTTTTTTAAATTAATGCTTACATAAATAAAAAAGCCGGCATAAAGCCGGCTTTTTTATTATTTTTTTAATCAGATATTGCTTATTCAGCAGCTTCTGATTCTTGTACATCTCTATCTACTAATTCTACGATTGCCATTGGTGCTTTATCACCTTGACGGAATCCTGTTTTCAGAATTCTGACATAACCGCCAGGACGGTTAGATGAACGTGGACCAATAACATTGAAAAGCTTTGTTACAGCTTCTCTATCGCCAAGTCTTGCAAAAGCTAGGCGGCGATTCGCTACAGAATCTTTTTTGCCTAAAGTAATCAGAGGCTCAACGACACCACGTAACTCTTTAGCCTTAGGCAAAGTGGTACGAATGATTTCGTGTTCAAACAAAGATGTAGCCATGTTTTTGAACATAGCCTTTCTGTGGCTGCTGTTACGATTTAATTTACGACCAGAATTACGATGACGCATTGTTGTTACCCTATTCTTTTATGCTGAATTACTTCAGTATTATTTTTGCTCTAAAGAAGCAGGTGGCCAGTTATCTAAGTGCATGCCTAATGACAAACCTTTTGAAGCCAATACTTCTTTAATTTCCGTTAATGACTTTTTACCTAAGTTCGGCGTTTTCAGCAATTCCATTTCTGTACGCTGAATTAAGTCACCTACATAATAAATATTTTCTGCTTTTAAACAGTTAGCAGATCTGACAGTCAGATCAAGATCATCAATTGCTTGCAATAATGCTGGATCAACTGCTGGTTGTTTTGGTTCAGATACACTTTCTTCAATGACTGTAAAGTCAACGAATGAAGTCAACTGATCACTTAAGATAGTTGCAGCATATTTAATACTGTCTTCAGCTTCAAGCGTACCGTCAGTTTCAACATCAATGATCAGCTTATCTAAGTCCGTGCGGTTTTCAACACGCGCACTTTCTACACTGTAAGTAACAAGACGTACAGGACTGAATGATGCGTCAAGATACAGTTGACCGATAGCACGATCTTCATCCTCACCCACATTACGAGTATTTGCTGCAGAGTAACCACGGCCTTTTGTTACTTTAAAGGTAATAGAAAGGCTACCACCAGTCAGATTTGCAATCACATGTTCAGGATTTACAATCTCGACATTATGCGGTAACTGAATATCAGCTGCCGTTACAGGGCCAACACCCTCTTTATTAAGAGTCAAGACGACTTCATTACCTTCATGAAGCTTGACCGCAATGCCTTTCATGTTAAGAAGAATATCTAAAACATCTTCTTGAACGCCATCAATAGCCGAGTACTCATGTACAACGCCATCAATCTGGGCTTCAACAACTGCGGCGCCTTCCATTGAAGACAATAAAATTCTGCGCAGTGCATTACCTAAAGTATGACCAAAGCCACGCTCTAACGGCTCAAGTACAAGACGTGTACGCGTATCACTAAACTTTTGGATATCAACAATCCTTGGTTTTAGAAATTGACTCGTGTAAGTCGTCATGCAAATTCCTCTAGTAAACTTCTATTGAAGTTTAGTTATGATTATTTCGAGTAAAGCTCTACAACCAAGTTTTCTGATAATTCGGCTGGAAGCTCATCACGTTCTGGTAAACGTTTAAACGTACCAGAAAATGCTTTTGTATTAACTTCAACCCACTCAGGAAAACCTAATTGTTCTGCAACAGACATTGCGTTTGCAATACGCTCTTGCTTTTTAGCTTTTTCACGGATTTCGACGACATCGCCTTCTTTTACTTGATAAGAAGGGATATTGGTCGCTTTTCCGTTAACCAAAATAGCTTTGTGTGAAACAAGCTGTCTTGCCTCTGCACGCGTACCAGCAAATCCCATTCTATATACAACATTATCTAAACGTTGTTCTAGCATGCTTAACAGATTGACACCTGTAGCACCTTTCTTTTGATCTGCTGATTTGTAGTAGTTACGGAATTGTTTTTCTAAAACACCATAAATACGACGAATACGTTGTTTAGCACGAAGCTGTAGTGCATAGTCTGAATCACGACCTCTACGAGCGCCATGTTGACCTGGTTTTGTTTCAATCTTGCATTTACTTTCGATTGGGTTGCCTCTGCTCTTTAGGAACAGATCCGTACCTTCTCTACGGCTTAATTTACAAGTTGGGCCACGATATTTTCCCATTATGTATTACTCCGAAATCTATTAAACGCGACGACGCTTAGGTGGACGGCAACCGTTGTGAGGAATAGGTGTAACGTCTGAAATGTTAGTAATTTTAAAACCTAAATTATTCAGAGCTCTTACAGCTGACTCACGACCTGGGCCAGGACCTTTGATTTCAACATCAAGGTTCTTCATACCAAATTCTTTAGCAACTTCTCCTGCTTTTTCAGCAGCAACCTGAGCTGCGAAAGGAGTGCTTTTACGTGAACCGCGGAAACCACAACCACCAGATGTTGCCCATGACAAGGCATTACCTTGACGATCCGTTATAGTAACGATTGTGTTGTTAAAAGAAGCGTGCACGTGTGCTACGCCATCAACAACATTCTTTTTTACACGTTTACGTTGTCGTGCTGATGAATTTGCCATCGTTTATCCTTACTTAACCATACGGCGAGGACCTTTACGAGTCCTTGCATTTGTTTTAGTTCTTTGGCCGCGAACCGGAAGACCTCTACGGTGGCGAACACCACGGAAACAACCAAGGTCTTTCAACCGTTTGATATCCATAGATACTTCACGACGTAAATCACCTTCTACGGTGAATTTTGCAACTTCGGTACGAAGCACTTCAACTTCCTGCTCAGACAAATCTCTTACTTTCGTGTCTGGAGCAATTCCAGCAGCTTCACAGATTGATTGAGCACGTGTGCGTCCGATACCGTAAATTGATGTTAAAGCAATTACAGTGTGCTTCTGCACAGGAACATTAATACCAGCTATACGAGCCATTGATTTACCCTAAATTCCTCAGGAGTGAACATTGAATTGTAACATACAATTGTTTTGTTCAACAACTAACTAAAGATATTCGCCAATTAACCTTGGCGCTGTTTATGACGAGCTTCTGAACAAATAACTCGTAAAACACCATTTCTTTTTACAATTTTACAATTGCGACAAATCTTTTTAACTGACGCCTGAACTTTCATGTTTTTTCTCCAGCAAACCTTGTTCGTGGTTCTAGCCTAAAAAGCCAGACATCCCACCATTATTTTTATTTGACTTTCTCATCAAACTTTCATACTGCTGAGACATCATGTGAGACTGGACTTGAGAAACAAAATCCATCACCACGACAACGATAATCAGCAGAGATGTACCACCAAAATAGAAAGGCACACTCCAATATAAAATCAGAAACTCTGGCAGCAAACACACCGCAGTAATATATATGGCACCAGCAAGGGTTAAACGCCCCATCACTGTGTCGATATATCTCGCTGTCTGCTCGCCTGGACGAATACCAGGAATAAAAGCGCCAGACTTCTGTAAGTTCTCTGCCGTTTCTTTAGGATTAAACACTAAGGCAGTGTAGAAGAAACAGAAGAAAACAATCGCTACAGCATAAGCCATAACATACATAGGTTGACCAGGAGACATCAGTGTTGATATATCCTTCAACCAGCCCATACCATCAGTCGAGCCAAACCAGCCGGCTATTGTAGCAGGAAACAGTATGATACTTGAAGCAAAAATTGGGGGTATTACACCTGCCATGTTCAATTTCAATGGGAGATGCGTTACCTGACCAGCAATCATTTTTCTGCCTTGCTGACGTTTTGCGTAATGTACAGGTATACGACGCTGTGCTCTTTCGACAAAAACAACAAACGCAGTAACAGCCAATGCCAAGAAAATCAGAGCAATTACTAAGAAAGCGTGAAGTTGTCCAGTTCTTGCCAATTCTAATGTGCCGCCTACCGCTGCGGGTAAACCAGCTACAATACCTGCAAAGATAATCAGTGAAATACCATTACCAATGCCACGCTCAGTAATCTGCTCGCCAAGCCACATCAGGAACATTGTTCCCGTCACCAGTGTAATCACGGCAGTTATACGAAACACAAAACCAGGGTCGATAACGACATTAACGCCTGAAGCACTTTGTGATTCCAATGCTATTGCGATACCAAGTGCCTGGAAGGTAGCTAAAACAAGTGTGCCGTAACGTGTATATTGAGTAATCTTTCTTTTTCCAGCCGCACCTTCTTTTTTCAGTTGTTCAAGTTTCGGATGAACAACTGTTAAAAGCTGCATGATAATCGATGCAGAGATGTATGGCATGATACCGAGGGCAAAAACAGACAAACGCTGCAAGGCACCACCTGAAAACATGTTAAACATGTCTAAGATGGTTCCTTTTTGCTGTTCAAACATGATCGCTAATGCCGCCGGATCTATACCTGGAACAGGCATAAATGTTCCCATACGGTAAACGATTAATGCACCCAAAACGAAAAGCAGGCGACTTTTTAACTCGCCAAACTTACCGCTTCCGAGCATAGCTGCAGCAGCTTGTTGTCTGTTTTTTTCCACTTATATTACTCTTCGACTTTTCCGCCTGCAGCCTCAATCGCACTTTTTGCGCCTGCGGTTGCAACAATGCCTTTCAAATTAACTGCAGATTTAACTTCACCTGAGTTAATGACTTTCACACGCAATGTGTTTTCTGGGACTAGTCCAGCAGATTTCAGTGCTAACAAATCGATTGTATCTGCCGTAACTTTTTTCAGATCGTCTAAACGAATCTGAGCAGTTGTACGACCTACACGCGAACTGAAACCCACTTTAGGCAGACGACGTTGTAAAGGCATCTGACCGCCTTCAAAACCTCTTTTATGAAATCCACCAGAGCGTGATTTCTGACCTTTGTGACCACGGCCACAGGTTTTGCCTAAACCAGATCCTATACCACGTCCAACACGTTTTGCTGATTTTTTTTCACCTTCAGCAGGAGCAAGTGTATTTAGGTTCATCTTAAACTTCCTCAACCTTTAATAAATACGATACATGATTGATCATGCCTCGATTTTCAGGTGTATCCAGCACGATGGCACTGCTTCCAGTTTTTCTAAGACCTAAACCAGATACACATGCTTTATGTTTTGCTAGACGACCAATGGTACTTTTCACCAAGGTGACTTTCAATTTAGCTTGTGATGACATCTTTATTATTCCGTAATCTCTTCAACTGTCTTACCACGTTTGGCAGCAATTGCTTCAGGATTATTCATATCAGTTAACCCTTTAATTGTTGCACGAACAACATTAAGTGGGTTAGTTGATCCATTTGACTTAGCCAATACGTTATGTACACCTACGGCATCGAATACTGCACGCATCGCACCACCGGCAATAACACCCGTACCTTCAGATGCAGGTTGCATGAATACTTTTGCTGCACCATGACTAGATTTAACTGCGTGCTGCAGTGTATCGCCTTTCAGAGCAACAGTTTTCATGTTTTTGCGAGCTTCATCCATTGCTTTTTGGATTGCGACAGGCACTTCACGAGCTTTACCTTGGCCGAAACCAACGCGGCCGTTTCCATCACCGACAACAGTCAAAGCAGAGAAACCAAATACGCGACCGCCTTTTACAACTTTAGCAACGCGACGAATACCAACTAATTTTTCAATTAAGCCATCAGAGTTATTGGCTTGTCTTTGATCATTCTGAGCCATGTTAATTACCTTTTAAATTAGAACTGAAGGCCGTTTTCACGGGCTGCATCAGCTAATGCTTTTACACGACCATGGTATCTAAAACCTGAACGATCGAAAGCGACTTCAGTAACACCTTGCTTAGCAGCACGCTCTGCAATAGCTTTACCTACAGCTGTTGCTGCATCAATATTGCCTGTAGCTTTAAGGTCTTTTTTCACTTCAGCATCTAAAGTCGATGCAGTAGCGATAACTTTAGAACTGTCATGAGTCAGAACTTGTGCGTAGATATGGCGAGGCGTTCTGTGAACAGTTAGTCTATATACTTCTAACTCTCTCAGCTTTGCACGCGCTCTAGCCGCTCTACGTAAACGTGAAATTTTCTTATCCATTTTTCAGCCTATTTACTTTTTCTTAGC
This sequence comes from Methylophaga thalassica, assembly GCF_030159795.1. Classification (NCBI taxonomy): domain Bacteria; kingdom Pseudomonadati; phylum Pseudomonadota; class Gammaproteobacteria; order Thiotrichales; family Piscirickettsiaceae; genus Methylophaga; species Methylophaga thalassica. The sequence continues at coordinate 6,346 of NZ_BSND01000010.1, forward strand.
TTCTTTACGAGCAACATGTTCGTCAGAATAACGTACACCTTTACCTTTATAAGGTTCAGGTGAACGGTATGCGCGAATTTCTGCTGCAACCTGACCAACAGCTTGCTTATCAGCACCCGAGACAACGATTTCTGTCTGACTTGGAGTTTCAACACTAATACCTTCTGGTACTTCGTATTGAACAGGGTGAGAAAAGCCTAGGGTTAGATCTAATTTGTTGCCTTGAGCTTTAGCACGGTAACCAACACCGACCAGAGTCAGCTTCTTAACAAAGCCTTCTGTAACGCCAATAACCATGTTATTGAGTAATGCGCGGGTTGTACCAGCTAAAGCAACTGCAGCTTGTGAATTAACATTTGCTGCAAATTTCAAAGCTGAATCTTCTTGGCTGACGCTAACATCAGGGTGAATATTACGTGTTAATGTTCCTTTTGAACCTTTAACCGTAACTTCTGTATCACTCAGTGAAATTTCTACGCCTGCCGGAATTTGTACTGGTGCATTTGCAATACGTGACATTTTACAATCTCCAATAAATAAAGGCTTAGCTAACAGCGCACAAAACTTCGCCGCCTTGACCTAAGGCGCGAGCTTTACGGTCAGCCATTACACCTTTAGATGTAGACACGATAGCAACACCTAAACCACCAACGACACGTGGCAATTCATCAGCTGATTTGTATACACGCAAACCAGGACGACTAACACGGTTAATTTCAGCGATTACAGGTTTACCCTCAAAATATTTAAGAGTGACTGTCAAGATTGATTTACCTTCTACATCACTCACATTGAATGATGAGATGTAACCTTCATCTTCTAGTACTTTTGCAATGCTAATCTTTACCTTAGATGAAGGCATTTTCACATCGACTTTGTTTGCTTGCTGTGCATTACGAATGCGAGTCAGCATATCAGCAATAGGATCTGTCATACTCATTTATATAGCTCCACTAATCAGGTTGGTAATTACCAACTAGCCATTACCAAACCAGGGATATCGCCCTTCATTGCATGCTCGCGCAGCTTATTTCTGGACAAACCAAATTTACGGTAATAACCGTGTGGTCTACCCGTTAATTCACAACGATTTCTCATGCGTACAGGACTTGAATTACGTGGAAGCGCGTGGAACTTTGTTGCCGCTGCTTCACGTTGTTCAGCAGGTAGAGACATATCCAACATTTGTTTCTTTAATTCCGCACGTTTTGCAGCGTATTTTTCAACCAGTTTCGCTCTTTTGATTTCGCGATTAATCATGCAACGTTTAGCCATAATCTTTTACCATCCAACCTTGTTTATTTTCTAAATGGAAACTTGAATGCAGTTAACAAAGCACGTGATTCTTCAGCATTTTTTGCTGTTGTTGTGATGGTCACATCCATACCACGTAATTTATCGATTCTGTCATATTCAATTTCTGGGAAGATAATTTGCTCTTTAATCCCCATACTATAGTTTCCCTGACCATCAAAAGACTTCGGATTTAAACCACGAAAATCTCTGATACGAGGAATTGAAATGGTAATCAGACGGTCAAGAAAGTCATACATGCGGTCAGCACGTAATGTCACTTTACATCCGATCGGCCAGCCTTCACGTACTTTAAAGCCTGCAACTGATTTCTTTGCTTTTGTAACAACTGGCTTTTGACCGGCAATTTTTTCCATGTCAGCCATTGCATTCTCAAGCACTTTCTTATCAGTTAATGCTTCACCAACACCCATATTCAGAGTGATTTTTGTGATGCGCGGCACTTCCATTACTGACTTATAGCTAAACTCGTCTTGTAACTGTTTAACTACTGTTTCACGATAATAATCTTTTAATCTGCTCACTGTGTTTTACCTAATACGAAGCTCAAGCGCTTACAACTTCGCCATTTGATTTGAAGAAGCGGACTTTTTTTCCATCTTCCAGCACTTTAAATCCTACTTTATCGCCCTTGCCAGTAGCAGGGTTTAATAAAGCCAGATTCGACCCATCAATCGGCATTTCTTTTTCTAAAATGCCACCTGTGCGACCTAGAGCCGGATTGGGTTTTTGATGTTTTTTGACTAAGTTAATGCCTTGTACGACAAACTTAACTTTTCCATCTTTCTCAATACGGCTTAAGATTTCGCCTTGTTTACCACGATCTTTGCCTGTTAATACAACAACTTGATCGCCTTTTTTCAATCTTTCCATCTCAGCGCTCCTTTATAGTACTTCTGGTGCCAGAGAAATAATCTTCATGAACTTTTCACCACGTAGTTCACGTGTAACTGGTCCAAAAATACGCGTACCGATTGGCTGCTGAGCCGCGTTCAGAAGTACTGCAGCATTTTCGTCAAAACGAATTACTGAACCATCTGGACGACGAACACCTTTACGTGTTCTTACGATAACTGCGTTATGAACAGTACCTTTCTTAACCTTACCGCGAGGGGCAGCTTCTTTGATTGTCACTTTAATGACATCACCGATACCTGCGTAGCGTTTATGCGAACCGCCCAACACTTTGATACATTCTACTCGTCTGGCACCGCTATTATCAGCGACTTCCAGACTACTTTGCATTTGAATCATGGTCTAAACTCCAAACTGAATAGTTGCTTTATTTCGCACGATCGATGATTTCGACCAACTTCCAGCACTTTGTCTTAGACTGTGGGCGAGTTGAGGCAACACTGACGGTATCACCAATGTTACATTCATTATTTTCATCATGAACATGTAACTTGGTAGAACGTCTTACATATTTTTTATAGATCGGATGGGCAACTCTACGTTCGATCAGAACGGTAATTGTTTTGTCCATCTTGTCACTAATGACACGACCGGTTAACGAACGTGCTGTACTTTGCTGATCACTCATTTCCGTGCCCTATCTCTTTTCGTTCAATACAGTCTTAATGCGAGCAATATCTCTACGTACACGTTGTAATTCACTGTTACGTGTTAATTGCCCAGTTGCATTCTGCATACGCAGATTAAACTGCTCTTTATGCAACTCACCTAGTTCTTTCACTAGATCTTCAGTTGTCTTTTGTCTAATTTCGCTTGCTTTCATTACAGTATCGCCCGCGTTACAAATGTGGTTTTAACGGGAAGTTTTGCTGCTGCCAGACGGAATGCTTCACGTGCAATCTCTTCAGACACACCTTCCATTTCATAGAGCATACGACCTGGTTGCACATTTGCTACCCAGTATTCTACGTTACCCTTACCTTTACCTTGACGAACTTCCAACGGTTTGCTGGAAATTGGTTTGTCAGGAAATACGCGAATCCAGATTTTACCGCCACGTTTAATGTGACGAGTCATTGCTCTACGAGCAGCCTCAATCTGACGCGCTGTAATACGTCCACGCTCAAGAGATTTTAAACCAAACTCACCGAAGCTAACTTTTGCTCCACGGTGGGCAAGACCTCTATTGCGCAGCTTCTGCTGCTTTCTAAATTTCGTTCTTTTTGGCTGTAACATTGGTTATAACCTTATTTTTCAGCTGCAGGTGTGTTTTGAGCATTTGTGTCAAAAACTTCACCTTTAAAAATCCAAACTTTGACACCGATGATACCGTAAGTCGTTTTAGCTTCCGCTGTACCATAGTCGATGTCAGCACGTAATGTATGTAAAGGCACACGACCTTCACGGTACCATTCTGTACGTGCGATTTCTGCTCCGTTCAGACGACCTGCAACATTAATACGAATACCTTCAGCACCTAAGCGCATTGTGTTTGTCACTGCACGTTTCATTGCACGACGGAACATAATACGACGCTCAAGTTGCTGCGCTACACTTTCAGCAACTAATGTTGCATCTAGTTCAGGCTTACGAATTTCTTCAACGCCCACATTGACAGGAACACCCATCAGTTTTGACGCTTCTTGACGCAACTTATCGATATCTTCGCCTTTTTTGCCAATAACAATACCCGGACGTGCTGTATGGATAGTGATTTTGGCAGTTTTGGCTGGTCTATCAATCTGGATCTTACTGACTGAAGCATGTGATAACTTTTGTTTAAGAAAATCACGTACTTTAAGATCATTGCTCAGCATATTTGAAAAATCTGCTGAATCGGCATACCAGATCGAATTCCAATCTTTAATTATACCAAGTCTAAAACCTGTTGGGTGAACCTTTTGTCCCATAAGTCTGCTCTCTTACTTCTCGTCTACAACCACAGTAATGTGGCTGGTGCGTTTAAGAATACGGTTGCCGCGGCCTTTAGCGCGAGCCTGCATACGTTTCATGGTAGGACCTTCGTCAACCATAACTGCTGAAACGACTAATTCGTCGATGTCGGCACCGTCATTATGTTCAGCGTTAGCGATCGCTGAGTCCAGCACGCCTTTCATAAGCTCTGCAGCTTTTTTAGGACTGAACGCGAGTAGATTGATTGCTCTTTCTACTGGCAAACCTCTGATTTGATCTGCAACCAAGCGCACCTTTTGTGCGGAAATGCGTGCGTAGCTGAGTTTAGCTTTTGTAGCCATATCTTAACCTTACCGTTTAGATTTCTTGTCAGCGGCATGACCTTTAAAGGTGCGAGTTGGTGAGAACTCACCCAACTTATGCCCAACCATATCTTCTGTAACAAACACGGGTACGTGTTGACGACCGTTATGAACGGCAATTGTTAAACCGATCATATCTGGAGAAATCATCGAACGACGTGACCAAGTTTTAATCGGACGTTTGTTATCAGTTTCTCTCGCTTCCAAGACCTTCTTTTCAAGGTGCTGGTCTATAAAAGGACCTTTTTTAATTGAACGCGGCATAGGATTCCCTAAATCTTATTTACGATTACGACGGCGTACGATCATATTGTCTGTACGCTTGTTTTTACGTGTCTTGTAGCCTTTAGTAGGCACACCCCAAGGTGTCACAGGATGACGACCACCAGATGTACGACCTTCACCACCACCATGTGGGTGATCAACCGGGTTCATTACAACACCACGTACTGTAGGACGAATACCACGCCAGCGTGTAGCACCCGCTTTACCTAATGAACGAAGAGAATGTTCACCGTTACCTACTTCACCCATTGTTGCTTTACAGTCTAATGGTACTTTGCGCATTTCACCGCTACGTAGGCGGATAGTGGCATAACCATTTTCACGGGCAACAAACTGAGCGCTGCTACCAGCACTACGTGCTAACTGAGCACCTTTGCCTGGTTTAAGCTCAATACAATGCACTGTGCTACCCAGCGGGATTGCAGATAATTTCAATGCATTACCAGCACGGATTGCAGCATCTTCACCTGACTCAAGACGGTCACCTGCTACAACACCTTTTGGTGCGATGATGTAACGCTTTTCACCGTCAACATAGGTCAGTAAAGCAATATGTGCAGTACGATTTGGATCGTATTCAATTCTTTCTACTACTGCTGGGATACCGTCTTTGTTACGTTTAAAGTCAATTAAACGGTAACGTTGTTTATGGCCACCACCACGGTGACGCACGGTAATACGACCAGCGTTATTACGACCGCCAGACTTAGATTTCTTTTCAACTAACGGCGCATATGGTTGGCCGTTATGTAAGTCAGGTGTACTGACTTGAACAACGAATCTACGTCCAGCTGATGTAGGTTTAGCCTTTTTTAATGCCATTCCTGATTCCTCACACGTATTCTATTTTCTATTCGCCAAGGAAGTTGAGATCAGCACCATCAGCTAATGTCACATAGGCTTTTTTCCAGTCACTACGTTTGCCCATTACTCGGCCTGTACGTTTGACTTTGCCTTTAACATTAGTTGTGGTTACTGCTGCAACTTTCACATCAAACAAGGTTTCAACAGCTTGTTTAATTTCGACTTTGTTGGCATTAGGTAATACTTTAAGTACAACCTGATTATTGTTTTCTGCAACACGTGATGCTTTCTCAGCAACCACGGGTCCTAGAATAATTTTTGTTATGCGTTCTGAGTTCATGCGTATGACTCCTCTAGTTTACGAATAGAGTCTTCGCTCATGACGACTTTTTCAAAGCGCAACAATGCAACTGGGTTGATGTGCGCCGCATCAGTCGCTGCAATGTCATATAAATTGCGCGATGCTAATGCCAAGTTGCCAGCAGCATTCTCAGTTACGATTAATGCATTAGACACACCCAAACTTTCAGTTTTGCTTAGCAAATCTTTAGTTTTTGGTGAGTCAACTTCAACTTTGTCGACAACGATCAATGCATCATTACGACGTAACTCAGACAGAATCACAGCTAACGCTGAACGATACATTTTACGGTTAACTTTTTTGCTGTAATCGCGATTAGTTGCAGCAAAAGTTTTACCACCTGAGCGCCATAATGGGCTACGGATTGTACCAGCACGAGCTCTACCACTACCTTTTTGTGAAAAAGGTTTACGGCCACCACCACTCACATCAGAGCGTGATTTTTGTGCATGTGTACCACTACGAGCACCAGCCAAGTATGCAGTAACAACTTGGTGAACTAATGACTCATTATACTCACGGTCAAATAAAGCATCAGAAACAGTAATGTTTCCTGCCTTTTTGCCGTCAAATGATTGTAATTGAAGATCCACGTTTATTCCCCTAAGAATCTTACTAGGCTTTTACAGCCGGGCGGATAATCACATCGCTTCCTGTAGCGCCGGGCACAGAGCCTTTGACTAACAGTAAATTGCGCTCTGAATCCACCTTAACGATTGACAGGTTTTGAAGGGTACGTTTTTTGTCACCCATGTGTCCGGCCATTCTCTTGCCTTTGAAAACACGACCAGGCGTTTGACATTGACCGATTGAACCAGGTGCTCTGTGTGACAAAGAGTTACCATGAGTAGCATCACCACCACGGAATCCATAGCGTTTTACAACACCAGCGAAACCTTTACCTTTAGTGACACCAGAAACGTCAATCTTCTGTCCGTCTTCAAAAATATCAACTTTCAATTCTGAACCTAGTGCTAAGTCATTTAGTTCATCAACTCTGAACTCCATAACTTTACGACCAGCTGCAGCTTGCGCTTTTGCAAAGTGACCAGCCTGAGGCTTAGTAACACGTGATGCTTTACGCTCACCAACTGTAAGTTGAATAGCGTTATAACCATCTGTGTCGATAGTCTTAAGCTGACTTACACGATTTGGTTCTACTTCAATTACCGTTACTGGCGTAGAAACACCATCTTCAGAGAAGATGCGTGTCATACCACGCTTACGGCCGATGAGTCCGATAGTCATTGACCCAGCCCCTCTTAATTCAACTTAATCTGGACATCAACGCCGGCGGCGAGATCCAGTTTCATTAAAGCATCTACTGTTTTATCAGTAGGCTCAACAATATCCATAAGACGTTTGTGAGTACGAATTTCGTACTGTTCACGAGCATCTTTGTTCACGTGTGGTGAAATCAATACTGTGAAACGCTCTTTTTTGGTAGGCAACGGAATTGGACCGTTAATACGTGCACCAGTGCGTTTTGCAGTTTCAACAATTTCTTTTGCTGATTGATCAATCAAACGATGATCAAATGATTTCAGCCTAATTCTAATAGTTTGCGTTGCTGCCATTTCTATTACTCAACGATTTTACTAACGACACCGGCACCAACAGTGCGGCCGCCTTCACGAATAGCAAAACGTAACCCTTCTTCCATCGCAATCGGTGCAATTAAAGTTACGTCCATCTTA
>NZ_BSND01000011.1 GCF_030159795.1 Methylophaga thalassica
TAAGATGGACGTAACTTTAATTGCACCGATTGCGATGGAAGAAGGGTTACGTTTTGCTATTCGTGAAGGCGGCCGCACTGTTGGTGCCGGTGTCGTTAGTAAAATAGTCGAATAGTATAAGGATGCCACGATGCTGAGTGCATAGGCACTCAGCAATTTTTGAGAGCATATGATAGGCCAGTAGCTCAATTGGCAGAGCGACGGTCTCCAAAACCGTAGGTTGGGGGTTCGATTCCCTCCTGGCCTGCCATCATATGTTTTCCTCAAAGCGGATATAACGAATAAAATGGCAGACAATATTAAACTAATTATCGCAGTTGTCTTAATGGCGGCTGCGATTACTTTGTTTTATACATACGCAGAGTATTCAACATTGTTACGCGTGTTAGGCTTGTTAGTAGTTGCAGGTGTATCATTGTTTATCGCTTCAAAAACAACTATCGGTTCAACAGTTTTATCTTATGTTAGAGATACCAATGTTGAAGTAAGAAAAGTTGTATGGCCTACGCGTCAAGAAACAGTCCAAACGACTTTGGTCGTTATCTTAATGGTGATGATGGTCGCATTGATGCTATGGGGCGTTGATTCGTTATTAGGTTGGGGCGTCCGCGCTCTGACACTATAAAACAGGGTTTCAAATGAGTAAACGTTGGTATGTAATTCAGGCTTATTCAGGCTTTGAAGCACAAGTAAAACGATCTCTTGAAGAGCGTATTAATCGCCTTGAGCTGCAAGATAAGTTCGGTGAAATCCTCGTTCCGACTGAAGAAGTCGTTGAGATGAAAGAAGGTCAAAAGCGGAAGAGTGAACGTAAATTCTTCCCTGGTTATGTTCTCGTCAACATGGAAATGGATGACGAAACATGGCATGTGGTGAATGATCTACCACGTGTACTTCGCTTTATTGGTGGCACAGGCGACAGGCCGGCGCCAATTAGTGAAGCAGAAGCTAATCAAATCTTACAACGCGTTCAAGATGGTGCTGAAAGTCCAAGACCTAAAGTCTTGTTTGAACCCGGTGAAGTGGTTCGTGTTACTGATGGCCCATTCAACGACTTTACAGGCGTTGTTGAAGAAGTGAATTACGAGAAAAGTAAATTGCGTGTTGAGGTGGTTATTTTCGGACGTTCAACACCAGTGGAATTAGAATTTAGCCAGGTAGCTAAAGGCTAAGTTCGACAAAGGTCAACCCTAATTGCGTTGACTATATTTAGCGGGGAGCTGAAAAGCGTTTGTACCCATAAGGAGAAATCATGGCAAAGAAAATTGAAGCTTACATCAAGCTACAAGTGCCAGCAGGCGGAGCGAATCCAAGCCCACCAGTTGGTCCAGCGTTAGGTCAGAAAGGCGTGAACATCATGGAGTTCTGTAAAGCCTTCAACGCGCAAACACAAAATCTGGAAAACGGCCTGCCAATCCCGGTCGTGATCACTGTTTATAATGATAAAAGTTTTACTTTTATCACTAAAACACCTCCTGCTTCAGTTCTGTTGAAAAAAGCAGCTGGTTTGAAAAGCGGCAGCAGCCGTCCAAATACTGACAAAGTCGGTACAGTGACTCGCGCTCAATTAGAAGAAATTGCAAATACTAAAATGCCTGACTTGTCAGCTGCTGACTTAGACGCTGCTGTAAGAACAATTGCAGGTACTGCACGTAGCATGGGTCTGAACACGGAGGGTGTTGAGTAATGGCTGCTTTAGGTAAAAGAACTCGCGCTATCCGCGAAAAATTAAAAAATGGCAAAGTATTCTCAATTGATGATGCTTTAACATTCGTCAAAGAAAACGCTTCAGCAAAATTTGTTGAATCAATCGATGTTTCAATTAACTTAGGTGTTGACCCACGTAAATCTGACCAGGTTGTACGTAGTTCAACAGTCTTACCTAACGGTACTGGTAAAACGGTTCGCGTTGCAGTGTTTGCACAAGGCGCGAATGCGGATGCCGCTAAAGAAGCCGGTGCTGATATCGTTGGTTTTGAAGATCTGGCTGAAGACATCAAAAAAGGCAATATGGATTTTGATGTCGTTATTGCATCACCTGATGCTATGCGTATCGTTGGTACACTTGGTCAGGTTTTAGGTCCACGTGGTCTGATGCCTAACCCTAAAGTGGGTACTGTGACACCGAATGTTGCTGAAGCAGTAAAAAATGCAAAAGCGGGTCAGGTTCGTTACCGTACTGATAAAGCTGGTATCATCCATTGCCCAATTGGTAATGCGAGCTTTGATACAGACGCATTACGTCAAAACTTACAAGCGTTGATTGATGACCTGAATAAGCTTAAACCAAGCTCAGCAAAAGGTGTTTATATCAAACGTATCAGTGTCTCTAGCACAATGGGTGCTGGTGTCACTGTAGACAAATCTTTCTTAGGATAGATTAAAAATTTGGACCGCTCAGCCTTATGGCTGAGTCGTCTAAGACCGCAGGTAAGAAATTTTAATTGGCTCATTAACTATGAGCGAGCCTGCGCAGACGGGTTCAGCTGCAGAATCTCTGACGTTGAATACCGTAAAGGTGGGAGTGTTAGCACTCTCTTTTTTAGCAACTATTCATTCATGAACATGAATGAACCTAAGGAGGTCTTAGGTGGCTTTAAATCTTGAAGGTAAAAAGGCCGTCGTTGCTGAGGTCGCTGAAGTTGCTGCCAATGCTTATTCTGCAATTGCTGCAGAATATCGTGGATTGACAGTTTCTGAAATGACCGAGCTACGTGTTGCAGCTCGTAAACAAAATGTTTACTTGCGTGTAGTTCGTAACACATTAGCTCGCCGTGCTGTAGAAGGTACTGATTTCGCCTGCATGCAGGAAGGAATGACAGGTCCTCTGATTCTTGGCTTCTCTATGGAAGATCCAGGTGCAGTAGCACGGGTCATGGGTGATTTTGCGAAAGATAAAAAACAACTCGAAGTCAAAATGGTTTCTCTGGGTGGAAAATTATTCCCTGCCAGCGAACTTGAAAGACTGGCGAAGATGCCAACCAAAGAACAAGCTATCAGCATGTTCATGGGCACCATCAAAGCCCCTATCGAGAAATTTGTTCGTACTTTGCAAGCACCTACCAGCAAGATGGTTCGTACGTTCGCGGCTGTTCGCGATGCGAAAGACGCAGCTTAATCCACTATTGGATTGGGCAAGTTAATAAATTCTGTAAGCTTGAAATAGGAAAATTATCATGGCTGTATCTAAAGACGATATTTTGGAAGCGATTTCCAATATGACAGTTGTAGAGATCGTTGATCTGATCGAAGCAATGGAAGAAAAATTTGGTGTAACTGCTGCTGCTCCAGTTGCGGCTGTTGCTGCTGCTCCAGCTGCTGCGGCTGCTGAAGAGCAAAGCGAATTCAACGTTGTAATGACTAGCTTCGGTGACAATAAAGTTGCTGTAATCAAAGTTATTCGTGGCATTACAGGTCTTGGCTTGAAAGAAGCTAAAGACATGGTTGAAGGCGTACCTGCTACAGTTAAAGAAGGCGTTGAAAAAGCTGAAGCTGAAGACGTTGTTAAACAACTTACTGAAGCTGGTGCGACTGCTGAACTTAAGTAAGCGTCTCATATATCGCAATGGTCATCTGACCACTGCGAAAAAGAAAATGGCTGGTGACTTTGGTCACCGGCCTTTTTCCGTTGCTGGTCAGTGCATATTACTGACCATTAAGAAAACAATCTTTCCTGAAGTCCACAAGTGTGAACTCAGGACGTTCTTCGAGGTGTAATAAATGGCCTATACGTTTACCGAGAAAAAACGGATTCGTAAAGATTTTGGCAAGCGTCCAAGTGTCTTGAAAGTTCCAAACCTTCTAGCTACCCAGGTGAATTCCTATCAGGATTTCCTGCAGATGGGCGTCGCTGCAGATGAGCGCGGAGCAAAAGGGTTACATGCCGCTTTTGAATCTGTGTTCCCTATCAAGAGCCATACAGGCATGGCAGAGCTACAATATGTCAGCTATCGTTTAGGCACTCCATCTTTTGACGTCAAAGAATGTCAATTGCGCGGTGTAACCTATGCCGCACCTTTGAGAGTAAAAATGCGTCTTGTCATTTATGACAAAGATGCCCCTGCAAAATCAAAAGTCGTCAAAGACATTAAAGAGCAGGAAGTCTATATGGGAGAGATCCCGTTAATGACAGAAAAAGGTAACTTTGTCATTAACGGTACAGAGCGCGTTATCGTGTCGCAACTACACCGTTCACCTGGTGTGTTCTTCGACAGCGATCGTGGTAAAACACACTCTTCCGGTAAAATCTTATTTAACGCACGCGTTATTCCTTATCGTGGTTCATGGCTCGACTTCGAGTTTGATCCTAAAGATGCTGTTTTCGTGCGTATTGACCGTCGCCGTAAATTGCCCGCGACCGTTCTATTAAGAGCCCTGGGATATAACAACCAGGAAATTCTGGAGATTTTCTTCAGTACAGATAGTTTCGTCAGAAAAGGCGATAACTTCGAAATGAAACTCGAACCACAACGTTTGAGGGGCCAATCAGTGCCTTTCGAAATTGTTGATACTGATGGTGAAGTTATTGTCGAAGCTGAGCGTCAAATTACTGGACGTCATATTCGCCGTATGGAGAAGTCAGATATTTCTTCACTAACGGTTCCTTCGTCTTATCTTGTTGGTAAAGTGATTGCCAAAGATATGATTGATCCTGAAACAGGTGAATTACTTGCATCTGCCAATGATGAAATCACTGAAGATCTGTTAGAAGCTTTCGCTCGTTTTGATATCAATGAAATCGAAACTATCTACGCAAACGACCTCGATGATGGTCCGTTTATGTCAGATACTATGCGTCTGGATGAAACTCGCTCGCCATTAGAAGCGAAAGTTGAAATCTACCGCATGATGCGTCCTGGTGAACCACCTACAGAAGACGCTGCTGAGAATTTATTCACCAGCCTATTCTTCACACTGGATCGCTATGATCTTTCTAACGTCGGTCGCATGAAGTTCAACCGTCGCCTTGGTCGTGAAGAGATGGAAGGTGAAGGTACGCTGTCAAAAGAAGACATCCTGGATGTCTTGAAAGAGTTAATCGCTATCCGTAACGGTAATGGTGTCGTTGATGATATCGATCACTTAGGCAACCGTCGTGTACGTAGCGTAGGTGAGATGGCCGAAAACCAATTCCGTGTTGGTCTGGTTCGTGTTGAGCGTGCTGTACGTGAACGCTTGAGTATTGCTGAGTCAGAAGGCTTAATGCCACAACAGCTGATTAATGCAAAACCTGTTGCTGCAGCAATTAAAGAGTTCTTTGGCTCAAGCCAGCTTTCACAGTTTATGGATCAAAACAATCCATTATCTGAAGTGACTCACAAACGCCGTGTATCTGCTTTAGGCCCAGGTGGTCTGACTCGTGAACGCGCTGGCTTTGAGGTGCGTGACGTACATCCGACACATTATGGTCGTGTATGTCCAATCGAGACACCTGAGGGTCCAAACATCGGTTTGATTAACTCTCTTGCTACCTATGCACGTACTAACGAATATGGCTTCATCGAAACGCCATACCGTAAAGTGATTGATGGTAAAGCGACCGATGAAATTGTTTACCTATCAGCTATTGACGAAGGCGAATATAAAATCGCTCAGGCAACCATTGCACTGAATGAAGATAATTCAATTGCAGAGAACATGGTTCACTGTCGTTACCGCAATGAGTCATCACTGACGCCATCTGAACAAGTACAATTGATGGACGTATCGCCTCGTCAGGTAGTATCTGTCGCTGCTTCGTTGATTCCATTCCTTGAGCATGATGACGCGAACCGTGCTTTGATGGGCTCGAACATGCAACGTCAGGCTGTTCCTACACTACGTGCAGATAAACCATTAGTTGGTACAGGTATCGAACGTGTTGTAGCACAAGACTCAGGCGTGATGGTCACAGCAAAACGTGGTGGTATCGTGGATTCAGTTGATGCCAGCCGTATCGTTATCCGTGTTAATGATGATGAAACTGAAGGTTCAGAATCAGGCGTCGATATTTATAACCTGATTAAATATGCACGTTCTAACCAAAGTACCTGTATTAACCAACGCCCTATTGTGAAACCGGGTGATGTGGTAGGTGCTGGTGATGTGCTTGCTGATGGTCCATCAACCGATAAAGGTGAGTTAGCACTGGGACAAAATATCCTGGTCGCATTCATGCCTTGGAATGGTTATAACTTCGAGGATTCGATCCTTGTTTCTGAGCGCGTGGTTGAAGAAGATCGCTTCACAACTATTCATATTCAGGAACTGAACTGCTTAGCGCGTGATACCAAACTGGGTACGGAAGAAATCACTAGTGATATCCCGAACGTCAGTGAAAGTGCCCTGGCAAAACTGGATGAGTCTGGCATTGTCTATGTGGGTGCCGAAGTCAAACCTGGCGACATTTTGGTTGGTAAAGTCACGCCAAAAGGTGAAACGCAATTAACACCAGAAGAAAAACTGTTAAGAGCGATCTTTGGTGAAAAAGCGGCTGATGTTAAAGATTCGTCTTTACGTGTTCCATCTGGCACATACGGTACGGTTATTGACGTTCAAGTCTTCACTCGTGATGGTGTAGAAAAAGATGAACGTACACGTGAAATTGAGAAAGCGGAACTTGAGAAAGTTTGGGCTGACTTAAAAGATCAGAACCGTATTATGGTTGAAGACGTATTTGAGCGTCTGGAACGTGCTTTGGTTGGCAAAGTTGCTGAAGGTGGTCCAAACCTGAAAGCGGGTACTAAACTGACTAAAGAATATTTAGACGGTTTGGAGCATGCTAAGTGGTTTGATTTACGTATGGAGTCAGAAGACCTCAATACGCAACTTGAACATGCTAATGCTCATCTGAAACAGTACCGTCAGGAAATGGAAGATGCTTTTGAACTGAAGAAGGAGAAACTGACTTCAGGTCATGATTTAGCGCCAGGCGTTCAACGTATGGTTAAAGTCTTCTTAGCGGTTAAACGTCGTATCCAGCCAGGTGATAAAATGGCGGGTCGTCACGGTAACAAAGGTGTTATCTCTAACATCGTACCTGTTGAAGATATGCCATATACAGAAGATGGTCGTCCAGTAGACATCGTGTTGAACCCACTGGGTGTACCTTCACGTATGAATATCGGTCAGATTCTTGAGGTGCATTTAGGCTGGGCTGCTCGTGGACTGGGCTACCGTATTGAAGAAATGTTAGAACAGCAAAAAGGTATTGCTGAGCTGCGAGGTTTCTTGGATAAGGTCTACAACACAAGCGGAACCAAAGAAGATCTTGACTCATTAACCGACGATGAAATTATTGAGTTAGCGAAAAACCTTAAAGGTGGTGTGCCGATGGCAACACCCGTATTTGATGGTGCTGACGAAGAAGAAATCAAAAACATGCTGGAACTGGCTGGTCTGCCACGTAGTGGTCAGGCAAGACTGATTGACGGTAGAACAGGTGATTTCTTCCACCGTCCAGTGACGATTGGTTACATGCACATGCTGAAACTGAATCACTTGGTTGATGACAAAATGCATGCTCGTTCTACTGGCCCATACAGCTTGGTTACACAACAACCGCTGGGTGGTAAAGCACAGTTCGGTGGTCAACGTTTCGGTGAGATGGAGGTCTGGGCACTACAAGCTTATGGTGCTGCTTACACCTTGCAAGAAATGTTAACTGTGAAGTCAGATGATGTTAACGGTCGTACTAAGATTTATAAAAACATCGTTGATGGTGATTATCGAATGGACGCAGGTATGCCTGAGTCATTCAAAGTATTAACCCGTGAGATTCGCTCACTTGGTATTGATGTCGACTTGGTCGATGAATAAGACATACCGGGTTGTTACAGATAATCAAGATATTAGCCGTCTAACGGCAGCGGAGAATGAAAGATGAAAGACTTGCTTAATTTGTTAAAGCAACAAACTCAGCCAGAAGAATTTGACGCCATTCGCATCGGCCTTGCCTCACCTAAAATGGTGAGGTCATGGTCATTTGGCGAAGTCAAAAAACCAGAAACCATCAACTACCGTACTTTTAAACCGGAACGTGAAGGTTTGTTTTGCTGCAAAATTTTTGGTCCTGTAAAAGACTACGAATGCTTATGCGGTAAATACAAACGCTTAAAACACCGTGGCGTCATTTGTGAAAAATGTGGCGTTGAAGTGACTGTTGCCAAAGTACGTCGTGAACGTATGGGGCACATTGAACTCGCTAGCCCGGTTGCTCATATCTGGTTCCTGAAATCATTACCATCACGTATTTCATTATTTTTGGATATGACACTGCGTGATATTGAGCGTGTATTGTATTTTGAAGCGTTCATCGTCGTCGATCCCGGTATGACGCCTTTAGAAAAAGGTCAGTTGCTGTCTGATGAGACCTTCCTGCAGGCAGTTGAAGAGTACGGTGATGAATTTGATGCGCGTATGGGGGCGGAAGCTGTACAGCAGTTATTGCGCAACATTAACGTCGCCAAAGAAATTGAAACTATCCGTGAAGAAATTGATGGCACTAACTCAGAAACAAAAATCAAAAAACTGAGCAAACGCCTGAAACTGATGGAAGCGTTTCATGAGTCGGGTAACAAACCAGAATGGATGGTTATGGAAGTGCTTCCAGTACTGCCACCTGATCTGCGTCCTCTGGTTCCTCTTGATGGTGGTCGATTTGCGACATCGGATCTAAATGATTTATATCGTCGTGTGATCAACCGTAATAACCGTCTGAAACGTTTATTAGATTTGAATGCACCTGACATTATCGTTCGTAATGAAAAACGTATGCTGCAAGAGTCAGTAGACGCATTACTAGATAACGGTCGTCGTGGACGTGCTATCACAGGCACAAACCGCATGCCATTGAAATCTCTGGCAGACATGATTAAAGGTAAGCAGGGTCGTTTCCGTCAGAACTTGTTAGGTAAGCGTGTTGACTATTCAGGCCGTTCAGTTATCGTGGTTGGCCCATATCTGAAATTACACCAGTGTGGTCTGCCTAAGAAAATGGCATTGGAATTATTCAAACCATTTATCTATGGCAAGCTTGAACGTGCAGGTCTGGCGACAACGATTAAAGCTGCTAAGAAAATGGTAGAACGCGAAGGACCTGAAGTTTGGGATATCCTGGAAGATGTGATTCGTGAACACCCGGTCATGCTTAACCGTGCACCGACTCTGCATAGATTAGGTATTCAAGCGTTTGAACCATTACTTATTGAAGGTAAGGCGATTCAGCTTCACCCATTAGTTTGTAGTGCGTTTAATGCTGACTTTGACGGTGACCAAATGGCGGTTCACGTACCATTATCATTAGAAGCACAGTTAGAAGCGCGTTCACTGATGATGGCAACCAATAATATTCTGTCTCCAGCTAATGGTGAGCCAGTCATCATTCCATCACAGGACGTGGTATTGGGTCTTTATTACATGACGCGCGACCGTGTGAATGAGAAGGGTGAAGGTAGTGTTTTTGCGGACCTTTCAGAATTGCGTCGTGCTTACGATAACAGAGTCGTTTCGCTGCATGCGAAAGTAACGGTGCGTCTGGAAGAAACTGATATTACTTTGCCTGAACCTGAGCAAACTCGTCGCATTCGTGTAGAAACAACAGTCGGTCGTGCGATTCTATTTAGCATCGTGCCAAAAGGTCTGCCGTTCTCAGTAGTTGATCGTGCGATGACGAAAAAAGCGATTGGTGATCTTATTAACACTTGTTACCGTCGTTTAGGTCTTAAAGATACTGTTATCTTTGCTGATCAGTTGATGTACCTTGGCTTCACTCAAGCAACACAGTCTGGTGCATCTGTTGGTGCAGACGATATGGTTATCCCTGTCGAAAAAGCATCAATCCTTGCGAAGGCTGAAGCAGAAGTTGAAGAAATTGCATCTCAATATGCCTCTGGTTTAGTAACTGATGGTGAACGTTACAACAAGATTATCGATATCTGGTCACGCACTAATGACCAAGTTGCAAAAGCGATGATGGACGGTATTGGTAAAGATACAGTTACCGATGCTGAAGGTAATTCAGTTGAACAAGTCTCCATGAACTCCATCTACATGATGGCTGATTCCGGTGCTCGTGGTTCTGCAGCGCAGATTCGTCAGCTTGCTGGTATGCGTGGTCTGATGGCTAAACCAGATGGTTCAATCATCGAGACACCTATCACGGCGAACTTCCGTGAAGGTCTGGACGTTTTGCAGTACTTTATTTCGACTCACGGTGCTCGTAAAGGTTTGGCCGATACAGCATTGAAAACAGCAAACTCAGGTTATTTGACACGTCGTTTGGTCGATGTTTCTCAAGACTTGGTTGTTGTTGAAGAAGATTGCGGCACAACATTAGGTTTAAACATGTCACCTATCATTGAGGGTGGTGATGTTGTTGAACCACTTGGTGAACGTGTACTTGGACGTGTTGTAGCACAAGACCTGAAATCATCTGATGGTGAGCGTCTTGTACTCGCTGCTGGTGAAATGATTGATGAAGCAGCGGTCAATAAACTTGAAAGCGAAGGTATTGACGAAGTTATGGTACGTAGTGCGATTACTTGTGAATCTCGCTATGGTGTCTGTGCATCGTGTTATGGACGTGACTTAGGTCGTGGCCATCAAATCAACGTTGGTGAAGCGGTAGGTGTTATCGCTGCTCAGTCAATCGGTGAACCTGGTACACAGTTAACGATGCGTACCTTCCACATCGGTGGTGCGGCATCAAGAACAGCTGCCGATAACTCTGTTGCCTTGAAATATAAAGGTAATATCCGTTACCACAACATTAAATATGTTCAAAACTCTGCCGGTAAGTTTATTGCCGTTTCACGTTCAGGTGAGTTACACCTGATTGATGAAAATGGCCGTGAGCGTGAGCGCTATAAGATCCCTTATGGTGCTGAAATGACAGTAGCTGACAATGAAGCTGTCGATGCAGGTCAAATCGTGGCTAACTGGGATCCGCATACGCATCCGGTTGTAACCGAGGTAGCAGGTGTTGTTCAGCTAAGTGATCTGGTTGAAGGTGTGACAGTTGATAAAACTGTCGACGAAGTGACAGGTCTGACGAGCTTCATTGTTCGTGAACCTAAACAACGTAGCAGTTCTGCAAAAGACATGCGTCCTATGGTTCGCCTGACGGATGCAAATGGTAGCGATGTATTTATTCCAGGGACAGATATTCCTGCAATGTACTTCCTGCCAGGTGGTGCGATTGTTCGCGTTAGTGATGGACAAGAAGTTGAAATCGGTGACATCGTTGCACGTATTCCTCAGGAAAGTAGTAAAACTCGTGATATTACGGGTGGTCTGCCACGTGTTGCTGACCTGTTCGAAGCACGTAAACCAAAAGATCCTGCTTTGATGGCAGAAATCAGTGGTACGGTCAGCTTTGGTAAAGAAACAAAAGGTAAACAACGTCTGATCATCACGCCTAAAGAAGGCGAACCGTATGAAGAGTTAATTCCAAAATGGCGTCATATCTCTGTGTTTGAAGGTGAACACATTGAGAAAGGTGAGATGTTAGTAGATGGGCCAGAAGACCCACATGATATCTTGCGCTTGAAAGGTGTCTTGGCATTAGCTAACTATATGGTGAGCGAGGTACAGGAAGTTTACCGTCTACAAGGGGTTAAAATTAACGATAAGCATATTGAAGTGATTGTGCGTCAGATGCTGCGTAAAGTTGAAATTGATGCCGTCGGTGATAGTAAATTCCTGAAAGGCGAGCAAGTTGAATACGATCGCGTACTTGATGCTAATGATGAACTGCGTGCTAAAGAGAAAGTTGAATGTACGTTTACACCGCTGCTGTTAGGTATTACAAAAGCCTCATTGGCAACGGAGTCATTCATTTCAGCAGCATCGTTCCAGGAAACTACACGCGTGCTGACGGATGCCGCTGTGACAGGTAAGAGTGATAACTTACGTGGCTTGAAAGAGAACGTTATTGTTGGTCGTCTGATTCCTGCTGGTACTGGTCTTGCTTATCATAAAGAGCGCCAGCGTCGTCGTCAGGAAGCATTAGGTGAGTCACCAGTGACTAAATCATCAGCAGTAACTGAAGATAAAGACGAAGAAATCAAAGAGGTTTCATAAAGTTGTTGACGTAAGGCATCTTACGTTATAAAATTCGTCTTCTTTGTCGGGCACTCAGAAATCGAGTGCCCGCTTTTTAATGGATGGTAATGCGAGAATAATAGTATCGCAGGATACCATCGATAGATATTTGTTAAGGTTGTACTAATGGCAACAATTAATCAGTTGGTTCGTAAGCCAAGATTGAAACAAAAGAAAAAGAATAACGTACCGGCGTTGCAAGCATGTCCGCAACGCCGTGGTGTATGTACTCGTGTTTACACAACTACACCAAAAAAACCTAACTCAGCGATGCGTAAAGTAGCCCGTGTTCGTTTGACTAATGGTTTTGAAGTGACTTCTTACATCGGTGGTGAAGGCCATAACCTGCAAGAACATAGTGTTGTTCTGATTCGTGGCGGTCGTGTTAAAGACTTACCTGGTGTTCGTTATCACACTGTTCGTGGCGCTCTAGACACCTCTGGTGTATCAGCTCGTCGCCAAGGCCGTTCTAAATATGGCGCTAAGCGTCCGAAGGGCTAAGTTACAAAACTTAAGCGTTAAACGTATAAAGTATTAGGAAAGACAAATGCCAAGAAGAAGGGTTGTTGCTAAACGTGAAGTACTGCCTGATCCGAAGTTTCAAAATATCGGTTTAGCGAAGTTCATCAACGTCATCATGAAAGATGGTAAAAAGTCTGTTGCTGAAAAAATTACTTACGGTGCATTAGATACTGTTTCTGAAAGTAAATCTGCTAACGGCTTAGAAATATTTCAAAAAGCCATTGAAAATATCAGTCCGATGGTTGAAGTGAAATCTCGCCGTGTCGGCGGTGCTACTTATCAGGTGCCAGTAGAAGTACGTCCAGAGCGCCGTGTAGCATTAGCGATGCGTTGGTTGGTTGAAGCATCACGTAAACGTGGTGAAAAATCAATGGGTATGCGCTTAGCTGGTGAAATTGCTGATGCCTACGAGAACAAAGGCACTGCAGTTAAGAAAAAAGAAGATACACACCGTATGGCAGAAGCGAACAAGGCGTTCTCGCACTTCCGTTTCTAAAATTATTATTCTCCGTCACCAGCATAGTTCTGGTGACGGTTTGTTCTTTAACATTGTTGATTTAAGAGTAGCTAATAGTGGCACGTAGTACACCTATTAATAGATACCGAAATATAGGCATCATGGCTCATATTGACGCGGGTAAAACCACGACAACAGAGCGTGTTTTGTTCTATACGGGCATCTCACATAAAATTGGTGAAGTACACAATGGCGCTGCTGTTATGGACTGGATGGAGCAAGAGCAGGAACGCGGTATTACAATTACCTCAGCTGCTACAACATGCTTCTGGTCTGGCATGGATCAACAATTTGAACAACATCGTATTAACATCATTGATACACCCGGTCACGTAGACTTTACTATTGAAGTAGAAAGGTCTTTACGTGTACTAGACGGTGCAGTAGCTGTTTTCTGTGCAGTCGGCGGTGTCGAACCTCAATCAGAAACTGTTTGGCGTCAAGCCAACAAATATCACGTTCCTCGTCTGGCGTTCATTAATAAAATGGATCGCCAAGGAGCGAATTTTCTACGCGTCCTAGAGCAAATCAAAAATCGTCTTGGTGCAAAGCCTGTAGCTATGCAATTACCTATCGGCTCGGAAGATGAGTTTGAAGGAGTGGTAGATCTGGTTCGCATGAAAGCGATCTATTGGAATGAAGCCGATCTCGGTGTCACCTATGAACTACGTGATATTCCTGAATCGATGCTGGCTGAGTGTCAGAAATATCACGAAGCATTAGTCGAATCTGCTGCAGAATCAAGCGAAGAACTGATGAACCAGTATCTGGAAGTGGGTGAATTAACGCCAGATGAAATCAAACAAGGTATTCGTAATCAAACTCTAGCCAATGAAATCGTGCCTGCATTTTGTGGTTCAGCGTTTAAAAATAAAGGTGTTCAAGCCGTTCTGGATGCCGTAGTCGAGTATATGCCTGCTCCTAATGATGTGCCGGCTATTAAAGGTCTCGTTGATGTTGATAACGATGTTTACGAAACCCGAGAAGCTGATGATACACAACCATTTGCAGCACTTGCTTTCAAAATAGCTTCTGATTCGTTTGTTGGTACATTAACTTTCTTCCGAGTTTATTCAGGCGTTTTAAAGTCAGGCGATGCCGTTTTTAATCCTGTTAAAGGAAAAAAAGAACGCATTGGTCGTTTGGTACAAATGCATGCAAACAGTCGTGAAGAAATCTCTGAAGTCAGAGCAGGGGATATTGCTGCCGCAATAGGTTTGAAGGACACCATTACTGGTGAAACACTATGTGATTTAGATCATAAAATCACATTAGAAAGAATGGAGTTCCCTGAACCCGTTATCTCTGTGGCAATTGAACCAAAAACTCAAGCTGATCAAGAGAAAATGAGCATTGCCCTAGGTAAGTTGGCTAAGGAAGATCCTTCTTTTAGAGTGAGTACAGATGAAGAATCTGCACAAACAATTATCGCCGGTATGGGGGAGTTGCACCTCGACATCATTATTGACCGCTTAAAACGTGAGTTTAGTGTCAGTGCAAATGTTGGTGCGCCTCAAGTTGCTTACCGTGAAACAATTCGTAAAACTGTTGATGCAGAAGGTAAATTTGTGCGCCAAAGTGGTGGTAAAGGCCAGTATGGACACGTCTGGATCAAAATTGAACCGCAAGAGCAGGGTGCTGGCTATGCCTTTGAAAATGCGGTTGTCGGCGGTACGGTACCAAAAGAATATATTTCATCTGTAGATAAGGGTATACAAGAGCAGATGAAAAATGGTGTAATAGCCGGCTACCCTGTGGAAGATGTCAAGGTAACCTTGTTTGACGGTTCATACCATGATGTTGATTCCAGCGAAATGGCTTTTAAAGTTGCAGGCTCAATGGCATTTAGAAACGGTGCGCTAGAAGCGTCACCCGTTTTATTGGAACCTGTAATGAATATCGAGGTGGTAACACCTGAAGAATATATGGGTGATGTGATGGGTGATTTGAATCGCCGTCGCGGCATGGTCAGTGGTATGGACGATGCACCTAGTGGAAAAATTATTAAGGCTGAAGTGCCTCTTGCAGAAATGTTTGGTTACGCAACTGATTTGCGTTCTGCTACTCAAGGTCGAGCAACTTACTCAATGGAGTTCGCCAAGTACAGTGAGATACCAAACAATGTTGCAGAAGCGATCATTAACAAAACTAAATAACGTAAGTTAAACGAGGTAGACGAGAATGTCCAAGTCAAAATTTGAACGTACAAAACCCCACGTCAACGTGGGCACCATAGGTCACGTTGACCATGGTAAAACTACGCTGACAGCGGCGATCACCAAAGTGTTGGGTGAATTAAGTGGTGGTGAATTC
>NZ_BSND01000012.1 GCF_030159795.1 Methylophaga thalassica
AAGCGTGTGTAATAGACGAAACAAGCGTGTGTGATTCCCGAAAAAACGTGTGTAATAGCCGAAAAACGACTTAAAAGCGTGTGTGATAGCCGAAAAAGCTTGCAATTCGTGTTTAATTCCCGATAATTAACCCAAATTGTGTGTGATTCCCGACTTACTGTGTCTTTATTTTGGTGAGTCTGAGCCTCTCGCTGGAATGCTTAGGGCTGTTTTCGGGAATTACCCACGCCACTAACAAAACATGGAGTGTTGAAAATGGCATTGCCCCCTATGGCTAAAGATCAACTGAAAAGACTGAAGCACCCACAAAAGGATTTGTTTGTAATTGATGCTCTGGACGTAATCATCAAAGATGATATGCCCTCGATGGAATACCCTTTTTATTCATTATCAAAAAAGCCAGACAGGGAAGTAAGGCGATATGAATACAAAGACAGGTGGATAGAGTTTAGACCGAGTATAAAAGGGCTACCAACTATCTATGATAAAGACCTGATTATTTATGCCATAAGCAACATCATTGCTGCCCTCGATGAAGGGCAGGAACCACCTAAAGAGGTTGAGATTGATCCTTATGCGTTTTTTGTATTCACGCAACGCGGTACAGGTGGCCGTGATTATGATGCGCTAAGAGATAGCCTTGATCGTCTGGATGGAACACGCTTTAGAACCAACATCACAATGAATGGAACAATCATTGACCAGTGGCAGGGGTTGTTAGATAAATCAGCTCTTAAAACAAATGAGGCAACAGGAAAGCCCGAAGTTTTAAGAATCACACTGTCTGATATGGTTATAAATACAATCAAGTCGCGAGAAGTTCTAACTCTGAACCGCGATTACTTCAGGCTAAAAAAACCAATCGAAAGGCGTATCTATGAGTTAGCCAGAAAACACGTAGGCCAGCAAAACGGCTGGGGCGTGAGTCTGGAAACACTGCATATCAAGTCTGGCTCTCGCGCTGTCATCAGAGAGTTTCGCAGGGCAGTAAAACACCTATCTGAACACAATCACTTGCCCGATTATCACGTCTACTTTGAAAAAGAGACTGATAAGGTTTTTTTCTATCCGCGTGAAGAGTTTCAGAAAGCATACAAACCAAACGAACAGGAAGAGGCTGAAGGGGAAACATTACCGGCACTCGCATTCTGGGCTATTGAGAAAGGCAAAGCGGCTGCGCCTGATATGGATATATACGCATTAGAGGCCGACTGGCGCGCTCTCTGGAAAAAGACCGGCAAGAAGCCTTTTGAAAACCATAATGCCGCGTTTATTGGTTACTGCAAATCCGCATATAAGAAAGCGAACAGCTGAACAAGAGTCTATCCACAAATTCACAGGCAACGAGCAGCCCTACCTTGCAAGCGAACTGGCCTGTTCATCTGTGGCTAACTCAATTACTCATGTGAGTATATGAGTACACAAGCGGAAGCAAAAAACATATTGATATATTTTGCATATCAATTTATGATTTATTGCAAATCAATAAACAGGGTATGTTAAATGGATTTCAACGCATTAATGGATGAATGCGCGCCCAATGTTTCACCTGTCACAATGGCCGCGATTGTTAAACAAGAGTCGAACTTTAACCCGTTTGCGGTTGGCGTGAATGGTGATTATGTTTTGGAGCGACAACCCCAGACCAAAGAAGAAGCATTAGAAGTGGTCGCATGGTTGGAGCAGCAAGGGCAAACAAATTTAGACCTTGGGCTAGGCCAGATCAGTAGAGCGAACAGAGCGGCCTACCAGCTATCAAACGCTGACAGCTTTGATGCTTGTCTAAACATTCAAATCGCCGCCGACATTCTCACTCAAAACTATACCCGCGCTGTTAATTCTGGCCTCAATGGTCAGGAAGCTTTAACAGCGGCCATATCCAGTTATAACACCGGCTCTCAGACTGCCGGTTTTGAAAATGGTTATGTGCAGAAAGTCATTAATAATGTCTCGCCTGAGACAGTTACCGTCCCAGCTCTAAAGAACAGCGCGCAGGCCGTGAACGTACCGGCCAAGAAAAGCGAAAGCAAAGAGCTGGACGCGAAGAAATTCCCCCCTCAGTCGGTATATTCCTCGCTGGTATCAGCTGGCGAAGAATCCATATACAAATCGGATTTATCCGATGTCGGCGTATTTGTATATGGGGGAGCGGGGGATAACGGCCTAGTCAGGAATGACGAAGGGCAATATCACACAAATATTTTACGGGACTAAAATTATTTGCCATGCAATTTAATAAAATATGAATATACAAAAACTATTAAAAGGTGGTAGCATTTTAGAAAATATTGCAAAATGTGATCGATTGACTGAAACAGCGTTTATCGAATACGCAGAAAACAAGGCTATCGAGACTTTAACGATTTTACAGACCAATGAAGGGGGATATGTTTTAGCAGTAACGCTCACATGGAAAGACGGGCTTAGCGTGTTAGAAACCACGCGAAACACGGTCAGGGAATGGGTTGATTTTGACAGACTGGCTAAGCACATTTCAGAGAAGTACCCGCGCTTAACTGATATTCAAGTCATCTTGAATAAAGAGTTTGTCATCAATCAACACATGAAACTAAAGGGAGTTAAGGCGGTGTGTTTTGACTCTGAGTATTTACAACCAGAAAAGCAATAGGAGTTAGTTTTGAAAGGACTAAAAGGAATGTTAAAAATCAAAGAAACATGGAAATTAGGGATTATGGCTTTTGTGCTGTTGTTGCCTGAAGCGGCAATGGCTGAACCTTGGGATGATGCAGCCGATCAAGTGCTGGCTATCTTCACAGGGGGCTTAACCAGAACCCTAGCCGTTATCGCGATCATCGTGTCCGGTATCTTGGCAATGTTCGGCAAGATGCAGTGGTCGTGGGTTATTAATATCGTTATCGGTATTGTCTTGATCTTCGGTGGTGCTGCCATTGTTGATTACATTATCGCAGCTGCATCGTAATGGCTGAAGATAACGAAATCATTACAGTAGACCCGTTGTTTGTGGGGCTTACACGCCCCACAACGCTTTATGGTGTGCCTTATTTTGCTGCCATTTTTGAGTTCATGGTCACGGTGATTTTCTTTCTCATTCATGGCAACCCTTTAAGCCTGCTGATCATCATCCCTGTGCATGGGGTTTTGTATTTAATCAGTGCAGCCGATAGCAACATTTTTAGTGCTATCGCGTTATGGGCTAACACTAGCTCACGCTGTCAAAACCGTATGCACTGGTCTGGTGTGTCATTTTCACCCTTGAGGCTTAAAGGCAAAATTAAATAACGGAAAAGGATTAGCAGGATGCAATCAGCACTAAAAAAGGAAAGAGAACTATCCGAGTTCATACCGTACACGTCCCACGTTACGGAAAACATCATAAAGACTGAGAATGATGATTATATCCTGACGCTCAGACTTCAAGGCGCAGCCCATGAAAGCGCCGACATTAGCCAGCTCAATAGCTGGCATGAGCAGTTAAACGGTTTCCTGAGAAATATTGCATCTGAGAATATTGCGATTTGGTCGCATATTGTCAGGCGGCAATACGACCGTTACCCAGCGGGTAATTTTTCTAATGAGTTTGCAGACAAGCTCAATGAAAAATACAAGGAAGCCATGCTTTCTAAAAAGCTGTTTATCAATGAGCTATATATCTCACTTGTTTACAGACAGTCACCTAACAAAGCCTTTTCACTTGTTTCCAAGTTTGTACCCAAAACAAAAAAGACACTGATTGAAGAGCAAGAAGACGCGATACATGAGCTGGAAGAAGCTTGTGAAACAGCGATTACAGCCCTGAACAGATATGAACCTGAACGGCTGGGATTTTATTCCTACAATGACCGGCTGTTTTCAGAGCCGTTGCAGCTGTACGCATTCTTGATAGATGGTGAATGGCATAGATTCCCTGTACCAAAAACCAGCATCAAAGAGGTTTTAGCCACAAGTCGGCCTTTCTTTGGTAAGGCTGGCTCTATTGCTATTAAAACCCCGTCAAGCTCACACCATGCGGCTGTACTGGCGATTCAAGAATATTCCTCAATGACTTACGGCGGGATTCTGGATGATCTGCTTAACGTGCCTTTCCCGTTAGTAGTCAGCCAGTCTTTCACGTTTATTGGTAAGCAAGCGGCTGTCGGTCGCATGACCAGACAGAAAGACAGAATGATCGCGGCGGGTGATGTGGCCGTGTCTCAGATTGCAGACATCGAGCAGGCGCTTGATGACTTGGTATCTAATCGCTTTGTGATGGGTACGCACCATCTGACAATCACAATCCGGTCAGAAGACGCTAAAGAGCTGTCTAAGGCCATTTCTACAACCGGCGCAATCTTATCTGATGTCGGGATGAAATGGGCGCGTGAAGACGTGTCAGCGTTTGCAGCGTACTACGCTCAACTCCCAGCGAACTTTAAATATCGCCCTCGCTTGTCAGATATTTCAAGCCGCAACTTTGCGGCGTTCAGCTGCTTTCACAACTTCCCGACTGGCCGTATCACCGGCAACCAGTGGGGCAATGCTGTAATGATGTTCAGAACGACATCAAACAGCCCGTATTTTTTTAACTTCCATCAAACGGAAGTCATAGACAACAAGATTGATAAAAACCACCGTGACTTAGCGAATACGCTCATTATTGGTAAGTCTGGCGGCGGTAAAACTGTGCTTGAAATGATGATGCTGGCGCAGGCAACCAAGTTTGATGAGCCGGACGATCCGGCTACATTCATTTTGTTTGATAAAGACTTTGGCGCGTCTATTGGTATTCGTGCAATGGGCGGTAAATATTTTCCATTGAAAAGCAAAGTGCCAACGGGACTTGCGCCTTTGAAAATGGAAAACACGCCTGACAATGTGGCGTTTCTGGATCAGCTGATCAAGAAACTAACCTATCGTGATGACTCGCCATTTACACCCGTTCAAGAGAATGAAATACACGAAGCCTTAAACGGCGTGATGTCTCTCCCTAAAGAGCATCGTTCATTGTCTGCATTGCTTCAGTTTCTTGATCCGACCGACAGCAACGGCATCGGGGCAAGGCTCAAGAAATGGTGTAAAGGCGGGGCTAATGGCTGGGTATTTGATAACGACGAAGATACGTTTGAACTAACAGGATCAAATATCTTTGGGTTTGACGTTACCGGCTTTATTGAGAACAAAGAGATAAAAACACCTATCACGATGTATCTATTCCATAAGGTTGAAAAGCTGATTGACGGAAGACGCTTGATTGTCTTTTTAGACGAGTTCTGGAAGCTGCTTGCTGATCCGTATTTTGAGGATTTTGTTGAAAACAAACTAAAAACCATCCGTAAGCAGAACGGTTTTTTAGTTCCGATAACTCAAACGCCTGATGAAATGATCAAATCAAGAATTAGCGCATCCCTGATCCAGCAAACAGCAACTAAGATTTTTCTACCTAATCCTGAAGCTTCACGATCTGCCTATGTGGACGGAATGAAGCTGACGAATCGGGAATATGAGCTAATTAAAAACTTTAGCGAAAAATCGAGATTGTGCCTGATTAAACAGGGGCAAAACTCGGTTGTCGCTGAGCTGAACCTGAAAGGGTTCGATGATGAGCTTGCCGTACTTTCTGGCAATACGGCAACGTCGGCACTAGCTGAAAGGATCGTTGAAGAGCTAGGCCATGATCCGGCTGTCTGGTTGCCAGAATTTCATAAACAAAGGAAGGGTGAAAACCATGTTGACTAAAGGACGAAAATTCATTGCTGCATCTTTTGTGGCCGCAACTCTCTCATTACCACTGCCAAGCATGGCCGGTGGTATTCCTGTTATTGACGTGGCCGCGATTGCTGAAGCGGTCAAGACGCTTATTCAGCTGGAAAAGCAGTTTAGTGAATTACAGGAACAAACCGGACTGACTGAAGAGCAATTACGCTCAATGACTGGCTCAAGAAGTATGGCCGACCTCGTAAACGATCCTGAAAGTCGTTTTTATATTCCAGCGGAATATCAAGACGTTTTAAAACTGACCGCCGGTATCAATGGCGGTGACTATGACGGTCTTCAGAATCGCATTGAAGAGCTGTTAGAAGCCGCTACGCTGCTTGATATAGAAGACTCGCCTTATGACCCTGATTCAGTCGAAGGGCAAGCGTATGTGGCCGACCAGAACCAGATAGCTTTAAACAGTGCGTTAGCTGAAGCGGCCTATAACGAAGCTAACAGCAGGACAGAGAAAATCCAGATTTTACTTGATAAGGTCAATGACGCTGAAGACCCTAAAGACATTGCCGATCTGAATGCGCGCATTGCAGCTGAACAGCTCATGCTTACAAACGAGCAAAACAAACTGCTTGCCCTGCAACAAAACCAAGCCGCCTATTGGGAGCGCCAAAACCAGCGCAGAAAGGAAGGAAGCATCAAAGCAATAGGGCAGCAAGAATACACAACTATTGATTGGTAGTTTCAGTAAGAAGGAAAGATAAATGAAAATAAAAATTTTAATCCTACTTTCAGCCACCTTACTAGGCGGCTGCTTTGACGAAGACAAATCACCCACCATCGAACCTGAAACAATGGCTGACTGTATAGCTATTGAAAATCCTAATGATCGTGATATCTGCAAAATGAAGATGGATGAAAAAACCAAAAAGCAGGCAGAAGATGACGCTAAAAGCATGGAGTCTGTAGGCGATCAGGAATTTAAAACGATTGAATGGTAAGAGTCATTAAATAGGGATTTAAAATGGCACAGGGAATTTTCAAACCAACGTTCGACAAAATAGACACAACGTTAGCGACATATATCAATGACGTAGCTACCAATGTAATTGCTGCAATTACTCCGGTAGTCACTACGCTTTTATTGATTTATGTGACCCTGTGGGGGTGGTCTGTTATTACCGGCAAAACGGGTGAACTCGTTACGGACGGGTTCAACCGGATAATTAAGATCACCATCATTGTCGCGATAGCGATTAATCTGGGTTATTACAATAGCTTTGTTGTGAGTTTCTTATCTAACCTACCTGACAGACTTGCAGAACTAGCCTCTATTACAGTTACTACAGATAGCGGCAGTTACCTAGATGGTGTGTTTTCACAAATCTGGGATTTAGGGTGGAAAATCCTCACAAAAGCGAAAGCAGAGGGCAACTATGTTATGGCCGACATACCATTAACACTTGCCGCCTTAGCTGTCTGGCTTTTTGGTTTCGCTCTTACCGTAGTAGGCGCATTCCTACTTGTACTTTCAAAAATGGCACTATCAGTCCTACTTGGTGTAGGACCGATATTCGTTTTGATGTTGTTGTTTGAGCCTACAAAACGCTTCTTTGAATCGTGGCTAGGGCAGTGCTTTAACTTCATTCTTATTGTGATGCTGGTCGGGGGCATACTGCGCCTTATCGTCTCAATACTAACGGAGTACCTGACGAAGTATGAAGCGGCATCAGCAGGCGGCGCTACTGTTGATATAAGCGGCGCATTGCCAGCGGTTGTGTTATCCGCTATAGCAATACTAATTATGAGGCAGGTAATGCCTATTGCTTCAGCTCTTGGCGGCGGTATCGCGCTCAACACAATGAACTTTGGCCGTAGTATTCCCGACAAGTTTAATCAGTGGGATCAGGCGCGTATGCAGAAAAGAGCCTACAACGATAAAGCTGTTACCAGCGGCCAACAGATTAGAGAGTCTTGGAAAACAGCAAAAAAAGTCACAGCAAAAATGAGACGCGGTAACAACGTTTCAAAATCATAAATATTAATTAACAAAATCTAGCATTCTGCAAAACATTATGTATAATAATGAATAGCAGATAACAGGGAGTTTTTATGCGTAAATTATCCATTTTGGTTTTAATCTTGGCCGTGTCTGGCTGCTCATTAACCCCACCTAAACCGCCTATGTGTGAGGGTGAGTTTCATCCCGTAAACGTGCCTGAAGGTGCAAACCATGAGTGAGGCCAAGGATAAAAAGGCTGCTCAAGAGTATTTGAATCAGGCCAATTTCTGGGAGCTGGATAAAACCAGCTCTTTGAATCGCTCTAACAAAGTCGCATGGTCACTGGCTGTTTTTGGCCTCGGCCTTGCGGCTGTTTGTGCATGGTCTGTAGGCCAATTAGCCCCGCTTAAAACCGTCGAACCCTATGTTATTAGGGTGAACGAAACAAGCGGCTCTGTGGACATCGTTACCGCATTAAAGAACGGTAAAACGACTTATGAAATGGCATTAAATAAATATTTTATTGCCAAGTACATAAGAGCAAGGGAAGGGTACTCACGCCAGCTGGCCGAAGAGTTTTATTACACGGTTGGCCTGCTGTCTGGGAAGGATGAAAAGAAGCGGTATTTTAACTGGTTCAATCCGAAAAACTCTGACTCGCCTTTGAATATTTATGATGAATCTGAAAAGGTCATGATCGATATTCAAAGCATTTCACCGATAGGCGATAAAGACAACAATATCGCGCTGGTTCGGTATATCAAAAAAGTGGAACACGGCAACACACCACCGACCAAAACACATTGGGCGGCAACGGTGCGTTATAGCTATACCACTGCACCAACGAATGAACGGGATCGCGAAATTAACCCGCTTGGTTTTCAAGTTGTGGAGTACAGAAACGATCCTGATACGGTTGGTGAAATCTCAACCCCTACGATTACCTATAAAGCGGACAAGGAAAGCATGACGCCAGCCAGTAACGGCGGCATCTTCCCTCAAACAAGGACGAACACGGATGAATAAACTACTTTCAGCAATCACTTTATCAATGCTCATTTGTGGCACTGTTTCAGCAGAAACCACGCCTGAATATGGCAAATATGATCCCCGCGTCAGGGTGATTGAATACAACAAAGCGGACGTTACCAAGCTGACAACGTTCTTTGGTGTATCTACTCATATTGCCTTTGGTGCTGATGAAAAAATCATTGATATAGCCCTTGGTGATCCGACCGCATGGGAGATCATTCCAAGGGTTAGCAATCTGTATATTCGGCCACTGGCTGACAATCCAGAAACTAACCTGACAATCATCACTGATAAGCATAGCTATCAGTTTGCTTTGTTTACGGCCAACAGATCGGAAACAGACAAAACAGCTTGGCAAGACCCAAACCTGATCTATTCGCTGAGCTTTTCTTATGGTGATGAAGAAGCTGAAGCCCTGAGACTTCAGCGAGAAAAGGAAGCACTGCAAGCCAAGCTTGATGATGCTGAAACCATTCTAAAAACCCAAAGCGATGTTGAAGAAAATATTGATTATTGGGTGGCTGGTTCAGAGCAAATATCCCCGACACGCGCAAAGGATGACGGGCGCTTTATTTACCTGACTTTCAGTAATAACAGGGATATTCCGGCCATTTATGAGGTTGATGAGTTCGGCGAAGAGTCGTTAATCAATACCAGCGTGGACGGTAACACGGTCGTTATTCATCGAATGGTTAAACAACTGAGATTGCGTAAAGGCAATTATGTTGCCTGCCTTATCAATCGTTCATTTGATCTGGACGGTGGCAAGGACAATACAACCGGCACTATCTCAACGGACGTAGAAAGAACTATCAAGGGAGCTGAGTAAATGGCTACGGACAATCAAAACACACAAGACGCGCTGGAAAATGATATTCCAGAAATGCAAAAAACCCGCTCATCAAACAGCACTGCTTACATGATTGGAGCAATCGTTATTGTCACTATAGGCATCGTGTCCCTGCTGTTTATTATGCTGGGTAGTGGCAAGGCCAGTGATGACAAGGCTGAAGAGTCAGCAAAAACGGAAGTCGTTAAAAACGATCTTCCGGCTTTGGTCGTTGAACAGAGAAGACCTGAGCCACAAGCCGCACCAGCGAAACAAGAGCCGGTAAAAGTGGCTGAACCTGAGCCAATCAAAAAACCGACTTACGTTAAACCTGTTCCAGCTGTAAAGCCTCAACCTGAAGCCAAGAAAGAAAAAGTGATTACTTGGTATGACCGCAAAAGGGACGCAGGCAGTTTACAGGCTGAAGCAACCAACATTAAGGACGCTTACAAGCCAGAACAGAGTGCAGCTGATGAAACGGACGGGTTTTTACTTAACAGAGGTGAAAAAGCCCCTCAGACCGATTTAAGCAGACAATTAGTTGAGACTGGTACGCCTATGGCAATCGCTAAAATGCTGCCAGACCGAAACTATGTTATCGCCCAAGGCACTAGCCTTGATTGTGCGCTTGAAACGGCTTTAGATAGCTCTCTGAGTGGTTTAACAACCTGTATTTTGTCGCGGGACGTATATTCAGATAATGGCCGCGTTTTGTTGCTCGATAGAGGCACAAAGCTAACCGGCGAATATACAGGGGGAATGAAAAACGGCCAGAAACGGCTTTTTGTTCTCTGGACAAGAGCGAAAACACCAAACGGCGTGATTGTCTCGCTTAATTCTCCGTCAGCTGATCCACTTGGCCGCTCCGGTGCGTCTGGCTGGGTTGATACGCATTTTGCTGAACGTTTCGGCACTGCGATTTTTCTTAGCATCCTGAGTGATGCTGCACAGGTTTACAGTGCTAATCAAAACTCAGGTGATGGGGTCATTATTGGCAACAGCGCGGAAACTGGCTCTGATGTCGCTGAAGACATTCTGAAATATCAGGCCGACATTCCACCGACACTGATTAAAAACCAAGGTGAAACAATCAAAGTCATGGTAGCGCGTGATTTGAATTTTGCCGATGTTTACGGTCTGAAAATGAGTCAGCAGTAATCATGGCTGAACAACTGGAACACCACGCCTTAGACCATCAATTATTGATTCTGAAGCCCTTTCTTGAAAAAGAAGGGGTGACAGAAATCTTTATTAACAAACCTGAACAGCTCGTCTATCTCGATGCTGGATCAGACCTTGATCCTAAATATGTGGATATGCCAGAGCTAACGCTGGCATATCTCAAGCATTTAGCAAAATTAATTGCGGTCTATAACGGCAAAACTATCAGTGATGAAAAGCCGATTTTAACGGCCTCTTTGCCTACCGGCGAAAGGGTGCAAATTATTTACCCCCCAGCGGTTGAAAGCGGCACTATTTCATTCACTATTCGTATTCCTTGCCCTGTCAATAAATCACTGGATGAGCTGGACGCTGAAGGGGCGTTTAATGAGTGCAAAACCATTAACAACGACCTTCAGGACTTTGAACATGACTTGCTCAAGTACAAAGCAAACGGCCAGATTAAGCAGTTTTTGGAGTTGGCGATAACCTCACGCAGAAATATCGTTATTGCTGGTCAAACGGGAAGCGGTAAAACGACGATTGCTAAAAGCATGATCGAGTGCATTCCGCGCTATGAACGTTTGATAACTCTGGAAAGTGAAAGTGAAATTGATCTGAGCAACTTCCCTAATAAGGTGCATCTTTTTTACTCTCGCGCCCAGAACAGCAAAACCCATATTTCGCCAAAAGAATGTTTGGCCGCGTGTCTGCGTATGAATCCCTCACGCATTCTCATGGCTGAGATTTTGGGTGATGAGTCGTGGGATTACATTAAATCCATCAATACGGGTCATGCTGGCTCTATTACCACCATGCACGCAAACGGCGCTTATGAGGCGTTTGAGCAGTTTGTATCACTGGTTAAAGACAGTCCGAAGGGTGCGCACTTGGACGCGGAATATATCAAGCGCAGGCTCATCGGGACGATTGACATAGTGCTGTTTTATTCACATAGAAAGCTGCAATCCATTTACTACGACCCAGACAAAAAACATGAATATATGGACTAAAATTGCATTGGTTTTTTTGTGCCTGCTGCTGGGCGTTTTTGCGTGGGTATATTTAACGGGCGGTATCTTACTAGCCTTTCTCGGCCAAGACTTTAACCAAGCCTCACCATTAACCGCGTATGAGTATTGGTATCACTATAGCAACGAACCATACGTTACAGACCGGCTAGGCTGGTCTGCTTCTATTTCAGCACTCTTGCTGATCCTTCCAGCAATCGCACTAATGATACCGGCATCGAGAAGCCTTTACGGTGATGCGAGATTTGCAAAATCATCAGAAGTAAAAAAGTCAGGCTTGCTTGATGGTGAAGGTGTGATTGTCGGTAAGTTCAACGATAAATACTTGCAGTTAAAAGGACAGCTTCACGTCATTTTGTCTGCACCTACGCGATCCGGTAAAGGTGTCGGCGTGGTAATCCCTAACTTGTTGGCTTGGAAAAGCTCAGTTGTTGTTTTAGACATCAAACAAGAGAATTGGGACATTACCAGCGGCTTTAGACAGAAACACGGCCAAAAGTGTTTTTTGTTTAACCCATTAGCCACTGACTACCGGACGCACAAATATAACCCGCTAAGTTATATCAGCTCTAATCCTGATTTTCGTATCAATGATATTCAGAAAATCGGGAATATGTTGTTTCCTGACAAGCCTAATACTGATGTGATTTGGACTGCTACGCCTCGTAGTTTTTTTCTTGGTGTCGTGCTGTTTCTGATTGAAACAGGGGGCAAGCTAACACTTGGTCAGGTACTAAGAGAAACACTAAACGGCGGTGATGGATCGAAGTATTTCAAACAGGCCATTATTGACCGCGCTGAGAATGACCGGCCTTTGTCTGGTGAATGTGTCAGGGCGTTAAATACTTATATCAGTATCGCCTCAGAAAACACTCGTGCCGGTGTTATTACGGGCTTTCGTTCACAGCTTGAATTGTGGATGAATCCGATTGTTGATGCAGCCACAAACGGCAATGACTTTGATTTAACGCGCCTGCGTAAAGATAAGATTTCTATTTATGTTGGGGTAACGCCTGACAATCTGGAACGTGTAGCGCCGCTGCTCAATTTGTTTTTTCAGCAGTTGATTGATCTGAATACGCGAGAACTGCCCTCACAAGATAAAGAGATCAAGCATGACTGTTTATTGCTAATGGATGAATTTACGGCCATTGGTAAAGTCGGCGTTTTATCTAAGGGCATTAGTTATATCGCGGGTTATGGACTGCGAATGATGCCAATTATTCAAAGCCCGTCCCAGCTGGTAGACGTTTACGGGCGGGAAGCTGCTGACACATTCACGGTAAACCATGCGTTAAATATCGTATTCCCACCAAAAGCCACGGAAACGCAAGCGGCGCGTGATATTTCAGAATGGCTCGGTTATGAGACAGTCAAGGGCGTTTCGACTTCAAAAACGAAAAGCATTTTTGAAAGACGTAGCCCGTCTGAAAATATCAGTGACCAACGAAGAGCATTATTACTGCCTCAAGAGATCACCAGTCTTGGTGCTGATAAAGCGATTGTGGCATTGGAAAATACCCCGCCAATTATGGCGAAAAAGATACGTTACTTTAACGATCCCATTTTTGTGAACCGGCTTAAATCGGTTTCAAAAACACTAGGCGCGTTGTCATTTAGTCAGGCTAAGAAAGAGCTTATTAAAGTGATCCAGTCTGGCGAATTGGCCGCACCAGTGCCAACACTGAAACTCAGCGGTAACAGTGCTGATTCAGTGATTGATATTTCTCACTTCAAGGAAGATTTAACGGACACGGTAGAACGCGATATTACTGCCGAAGATATACCCGCTTTAGCCAGCAAGACGCTGGCTGACTTTTCAATCACATTTCCAACATTAGACATACCACAAGGATCAAATATGACGGAACAAGAAATATTGGAAATTGCCGACAGACTAAGTGAAGAAGTCGGCTTTTTAACAGGAAGTAAAAACACGGATAACAAGGATGTAGCACATGGCTGAAATGAATTTAAAACTGGTAAACGTGGTTGATACTTCAGGCCGTTCCGATACGTCTATTGGTGTGGCCGTTATGGATGAAAAAGGCCGTTTTGGTTTTGTTAATGGTCGAGATGAGCAACCTTACTTACCCTCTGGGGGGGAACGTGTACTTGAGCTTAAATCTGTCACTGACAGCTTAGAGTTTAAAGATCACGAATGGGGAAGCCATATCCGCATTAAAGAAACCGTCCGTTCAAGACAAGCTAGAGAATCGGCTGAAGCTGAAGAAGAAAACGGCATTGAACAGGTCAAGGAAGCCAGCAAAAGCACTGACAAGAGTGAGGCGTTTGTTACTAAGTCTGAAGGGATTGAAAAAGATCAAATCTTTGAA
Organism: Methylophaga thalassica; assembly: GCF_030159795.1. Taxonomy (NCBI): domain Bacteria; kingdom Pseudomonadati; phylum Pseudomonadota; class Gammaproteobacteria; order Thiotrichales; family Piscirickettsiaceae; genus Methylophaga; species Methylophaga thalassica. The sequence continues at coordinate 14,059 of NZ_BSND01000012.1, forward strand.
CCGGCAGCGGGTGAGGCAAAAAGCCTAATCCCTGAAGCTGTTCAGAAAAAATTCATTCAAGACGGTAACAAGTTTTATTTCAAAGGCTCACCTGACAAACTGGCTTTTCGTGATACTGGCACGTCCTTAAAAACCAAAGTAGACGGTGAGGCAGTCGTAGACAGCATGATTACGATTGCCAAAAATCGCGGCTGGTCTGAAATTAAAGTGACCGGCACTGAGTCTTTCAAAAAAGACGTATGGCAAGAAGCAACGAAACAAGGCATTGCTGTAAGAGGCTACACGCCAACTAAAACCGAAGTGGCCGCAATGGAACGACAAGGGTTTGATATACCGAAGCAAGGCCAATCTCATGCGCCTGAAGCGGAAATTAAATCCGACAAAGAAAAAGCAGCTGACGCACTTAAAAACCTAAGTGCCAGTGAAGCAGTAAAGAAACACCCAGAGCTTGCGCCTTATGTTGCTGCCGTATCAGCGATTGAAAAGAAGCTGGCAACGGAAAAACTAAGCGAGAGCAACAAAAAAGCGATCATGGATCGTGTACGTCAAAACGCGGTCAACAGCTACAACGAAGGTATTACACCGAAGATGCAGCTGAAAGAGAGACAGCCGCGCAGAGAAGTTACGGCTCAAGCGGAGTTGTCACGATGAAAAAGACCGTTATTTTTTCAATCTGCTTGCTGGCTTCTGCCTGCTCTCACTCGCCGGTACCGGAATCTAAAACCGATACCGGCGCGGTGTCAAAAACGGTCAGAATAAGCCCTGACTATATTGCAACCGGCCATAGTGCCGGTTTGCGGGTTTTTAAATATGGCAAGCGCACACTGATTGAGGCGCAAGGCTCAACAGGTAAAGCGTGGGGCTTAACAGGCGATACAATTACTTTTGAAAAGGTGGGTAATTATCTGGTCAGTGAAAATTTACTGAATGATTTTTATATCAGACATAACGGCCAGACCGTACACATTGAGCTTGTCAGACCTGCGCCGGTTATCGCAGAACCTACGCCACTACCTGAACCCGTCAAGGTTGAGGTTGTAGAAGTCAAATCATTCCCAGAACTGGAAGCGTACAGCCGCGACCAGTTAAGCCAGTATCAAAAGATGCTGGATGATTTGGCCGCGATAAAAAGCACCACCGGCGCGGATTTGTTTCATGCTCAAGTCAAACAAAATGCAATCAGAGAAAAGCTTGAACAGCACAGCCCTGTTACGTTCATTTCCTTTGGATTTGCAAAGACCTTATTTGAGCCTGACACAGCCTTAGACAAGGTTTTATTTCCCGCCGCCCTCGATGCAAGCGAAATTCATTTAAGAGGCCGTACTGACTCTGTAAGAGCCAGTAAAGCCGATATTTGGATAGCTGAACAAAGAGCTAACAACGTGAAGGCATACCTTGTTAAAAACGGCGTTGATCCTAAAATCATCAAAGTCAGTCACCTGCCTGAAGGTGATTTTTTGTTACCGCCTCAAGCGGAAACAAGCAAGGCCGTAAATCGTCGGGTAGAAATCGAAGTAAAACCGTAACAAAATGTTATATTTTGCTGGTCAAAATACATAATAACGTGTTATAATTGAGCCACTTACACACTAACAAGGAGTGTTAGAAATGAAAATTTTACTCAACGTATTAAAATTCATTGTGTTTCATCTGGTCAGACTTGGCCGGAATGTGGCTCACTTCTTTTTCAGAGCCTTTGCGACCATTTCATTGATTTTGGCCGCATTAACCTTTTTTGATACGTTCTTGCCTTATGGCTTTGGTACGTGGACAGGCTGGGCGCTGGTTGCAACCAGTTTTGTGTTTAGCCTGTTGCCCGACCTCTACGACAAACTACTTATTAGCTTGATACCGGAAGGGGAAACCATCCGTATATAAAAAAGCCCGCTTATTGCGGGCTTTCTTTTATGGTTTGTAACCTACCTCACTAAGCATAGGTTGAAAAGTAATCAGGACGATATACGCGCTCACCATTTTCTAGCGTGTATTCCTTTTTCTTTGGCTGGATGCTTTGATTAACCTTAATTCTCACACCACCCGAAACACGACGGACAATAGACTCACCAATTTCAACGCTTGGTTCAGGCCAGCATTTGCCTGTCATGGCTTTTGAGTCGTAATCGCGTACAGAACCAATCTCGATAACTTTAACGCTCTGAGAGCCAACCAGCTCAAGCACCTTGTAATAAGTCACGTTGGTTTGTTCCCAGCCCCATGAGTCATAAAGCACGTCCCCAACTTCTAACGCTCTAGCCTGCACTTCTTTTTTCTGAGTATCCGGAACTGAGTGTGTAAATCCCTTTTCAGTCTAGCGTAACATAAAGCCTATAAAACGGAATTGCATGTGTAATGCATGGCATCGTACAATCCTTTCTATAAACCGGAACCGAGTGTGTAGCCTCCATGTGCTAGCTCACCCGGCACCCATCAGTATTGGATTTCAGGACGGATCTGGAGCGTAGCGTCAGGCTCTGTGATTGCCTAGAAGCACGATAAATAAGGAACGCACGATGCCATCAGTTTTATCCCAGATCCTTGCCAGCTTCCGCGAGAAAGCACTGTCCGAACGTGACAAGGGCACTGACTTCGAGCACCTGTCATTGGTGTACCTGCGCAACGAGCCCTACTACCGTGACCTGTACCGAGAGGTCATGACGTACGGCGACTGGGCAGAGCAGAACGGCCTGACCAAAAAAGACACTGGTATCGACCTGGTGGGTGTGACTCATCAGGATGAAATACACGCAATCCAATGCAAGAACTACGCAGCGGACTACAAAATCACTAAGGCTGACATTGACAGCTTTTTTACCGCTTCGGGTAAAACGATATTCTCGAACCGGATCATCATCACCACCGCTAAGAACTGGACACAGAATGCCAGCGATGCCTTAGAGGGCCAGCACCCACCTGTCAGCACAATCACGCTGGCCGATCTGGAAAACAGTCTGATCGACTGGTCGCAGTTCCAAGTCCAGAAAGTCCCTGTTTTGCGTCCAAAGAAAACATTACGCGAGCACCAAGAAAACGCTCTGAAAGCCACCAAAGCCGGTTTGCAGGCTGCGGATCGCGGCAAGCTCATCATGGCATGTGGAACAGGTAAAACTTTCACATCCCTGAAGATTGCAGAAACGATGGCTGGTAAGGGTAAAACCGTACTTTTTCTTGTGCCTAGCCTTTCCTTGTTGTCACAAACATTGACTGAATGGACGCAAGAGAGTGAAACACCGCTACACAGTTTTGCCGTGTGTTCAGACTCAGATGTGGGTAAGACGCGCAATCTTGATGATGACAGCATTCAAGCTACCGTCAGCGACTTACAGTATCCAGCAACAACGAATCCAAAGAGCTTGGCGGGTGCATTTGCGGCACGTCACGATGCCGAGCACATGAGTGTTATCTACGCCACCTATCACTCTATTGCCGTGATACATGATGCTCAAAAACTCTACGGGCTGCCTGAAATAGACCTAATTGTTTGCGATGAGGCCCACCGAACAACCGGAGCCACCTTTGATGGTGATGAAGAATCTGCTTTCGTGAGAGTTCACGATAACGATTACATTCGTGCTCAAAAACGGCTGTATATGACAGCAACACCGCGTATCTATGGCGAAAAAGCTAAAGAAGCATCAGGTGTTGAATTGTTCTCAATGGACAATCAGCAGCACTACGGCAAAGAACTGTACGTTATCAACTTTTCTGAAGCGGTGTCTCGTGGATTGCTAGTGGATTACAAAGTTGTTGTTCTTGCTGTTGAAGAAGGCCATATCAACCGTCGCATGCAAGAAATGCTTAAGAGTGATGACAACGAGCTGAAGGTGGACGATGCCGCCAAAATCATTGGTTGCTGGAAAGCGTTATCCAAGCAAGGGCTTACTATTGATGGTGATAGCCAACCCATGCAGCGTGCTGTTGCTTTCTGTCAGGTTATTGAAAAAGAGTACAAAGGAAAGAATCACAAGGTTAGCTCTAAGTTGATTTCTGAGATGTTTGGCGCTGTTGTTGATGAGTACCAGCGCCTAGAAATTGAAGAACTGAGAGCGGAAGATCCAGATGCTGAAATCGACACAGCTTTAACGCTCACCTGTGAAGCTGAGCATGTTGATGGCAGCATGAATGCTAGCGAAAAAGAAGCGAAGCTTGAGTGGCTCAAAGAAGACACGCCAGAAAACACTTGCCGCATTCTTTCTAACGTGCGCTGTTTATCCGAAGGGGTCGATGTTCCATCTCTCGATGCCGTACTGTTTCTGACACCGCGTAGCTCTCAGGTTGACGTTGTGCAGTCCGTTGGCCGTGTAATGCGTCTTTCACCAGGTAAAAAACAGGGTTACGTAATTCTCCCTGTGGTCATTCCTGCTGGTGTTGAGCCATCCCAAGCGCTTGATGACAATAAGACCTACAAGGTCGTTTGGCAGGTTTTGAACGCACTGCGCTCCCATGATGACCGCTTTGACGCAATGATTAATAAGCTTGAGTTCAACGGTAAAGACTCAAGAAAAATGGAAGTTATTTCTGTTGCAGACAAAGTGCAAAGGCGCTCAAAAGCAGCGACTGGTAAAGGCAAGTCTGCTGGTAAAGCCAAGGGTGGCTCTGCGATTGGTTCAGGATCGAATGCTCCAGTACCTGAACAGGCAAGCCTGCAATTTGAAGTCGGTGAGATCGAGCGCGCTCTGTACGCCCAGGTAGTCAAAAAGTGCGGCAACCGCCACCACTGGGAAGACTGGGCCAACGACATTGCCAAGATCGCCAATACGCACATTGACCGTATTCAAGCTATTTTAGAAAACAAAGACAACACCGCTGAGATTGCTGCTTTTGAAGCGTTTGCACAAGAGCTACGCGATGACTTAAATAATGCAGTTACTGATGTCGAAATAATTGAGATGCTGGCCCAGCACCTTATTACCAAACCAGTATTTGATGCTTTGTTCGAGGGATATAATTTCACAGAGCACAACCCAATGTCTGTTGCGATGCAGGCCGTTACCGAACAGCTTGAAGCGCACAATATCGACAAAGAAGCCGACACCCTTCGTTCGTTCTACGAGTCGGTGAAGATGCGAGCAGCCGGCATTGAAAGTGCCGAGGGCAAGCAGCGCATTATTGTTGAGCTGTACGACAAGTTCTTCAAAAACGCTTTCCCACGGATGACCGATCGCCTGGGTATTGTCTACACCCCCGTCGAGGTGGTGGATTTCATCATTCACAGCATTGAAGACGTGCTCAAGGCTGAGTTTGGCAAGAGCATGGCCGATGAGAACGTGCATCTACTCGACGGCTTTACTGGCACTGGGACGTTCCCGGTACGGCTGCTACAAAGCGGCATCATTCCCAAAAATAAGCTTGAGCACAAATACAAGCATGAGATTCACGCCAACGAGCTGGTGTTGCTGGCCTATTACATTGCAGCTATCAATATCGAGGCCACCTACCACGGCATCATGAATGACAACGTGACCGGCCTGGAAGAAAGCGATCAGATTTTTGAGGTTCCCTACGAGCCGTTCACCGGCATTTGCCTCACCGATACATTCCAGATGTACGAAAGTGAGGACATGGTTGATGCACTGCTAGTTGAAAACAGTTCACGCCGTAAGCGCCAGAAAGAATTGGATATTCGAGTCATTATGGGAAACCCGCCATACTCAATTGGCCAAGCTAGCGAGAATGATAACAACGCCAACGTCAGCTACCCCAAGCTGGATGAGCGCATTCGCAGTACCTATGCGGCTCGTTCAACAGCAACCTTGGCTAAGGGGCTGTACGACAGCTATATCCGGGCGATCCGCTGGGCATCAGACCGCATTGGTGATGCAGGCGTAATTGGCTTTGTGACCAATGGTGGCTTCTTGGAGGCAAACACGGCAGATGGCCTGCGTAAGTGTCTTGCCGAAGAGTTTTCCAGTATCCACGTGTTTCATTTGCGAGGTAACGCCCGCACCTCTGGGGAGCTTCGGCGCAAAGAAAAAGACAACGTTTTTGGAATGGGAACCCGAACACCAATTGTCGTTTCAATTCTAGTGAAAAATCCTGAAGCGACAGAGCATGGTCGCATCCTTTTTCACGATATTGGTGACTACCTGAACCGGACTGAAAAGCTGGAAATGATTGCTGACTATGCCAGCCTAAACGGTATCCCTTCATGGCAGTTGATCACCCCTGACCAGCATGGTGACTGGCTTAATCAGCGTGATGACAGTTTCAATGAGCATATTGTTTTGGGAGACAAGAAATCTGACGAGCCGAAGCTGTTTGAAAACTTTTCCTTGGGAGTGGTCTCAAATCGTGATGCGTGGGTTTACAACTTTTGTAAGCAGAGCATGACCGCAAATATGAGCGGGATGATTGAGTTTTACGGTAGCGAGCTGGACAGGTTTAACGCTGAGTACCAGAGTCTGAGCAACCAAGAGCGAAGCCGTTTGGTGGATGGCTTCATTAATACAGATCCGACAAAAATTAGCTGGACTCACAACATTAAGCAGGACTTTGCAAGAAATAAGTCGCTCGGCTATGAGCATTCATCGCTAACCACGTCTTTGTACCGTCCATTTACAAAGCAATGGATGTACTACAACCGCGCTTTTAACGAAAGGGTTTACCAGATGCCTCGAATCTTCCCGCTAGGCAGTGGGGTGGAAAACTTGGTTATTCAATTTAATGCTAATTATAGTGGAACAGGATTGCCTGTCTTAATTGCAAACTCGCTACCTGATCTGCACTGTAACGGAGATTCTCAATGCTTTCCGCTCTACCTTTACGACGAGCAAGCGCAAGAGAAAGCTGAGGATGCAAACGGTGACTTGTTTGGCGATAACAAGCAGCAAGAGCCTGGTCTGAAGCGTCGCGATGCCATCACGGATGAAGGGCTCGCTCATTTCCAAGAGGCATACCCTAGTGAACAGATCATCAAAGAGGACCTGTTCTACTACGTCTACGGCATCCTGCACAGCGAGGACTACCGCACGAGATTTGCCGACAACCTGAGTAAAGAGCTTCCGCGCATACCGAAGGTTAAAAAAGCAGCGGATTTCTGGGCTTTCTCAAAGGCTGGCCGTGACTTGGCCGAGCTGCACCTGAATTACGAAACTGTGGACAAATACCCAGTGACCATTCAAGCCAAGGGCAACCTTGTGGACGAGGACTATCGCGTCACCAAGATGAAGTTTGGCAAGAAGCGCTGTGAGGAAACCGGTAAGAACATCGACGACCGCAGCACCGTCATCTACAACGGCAAGATCACCATGACCGGCATCCCAGGTGAAGCATGGGATTACGTTGTGAACGGTAAAGCCGCCCTTGCTTGGGTAATGGAGCGTCAGGCTGTCACGACGCACAAGGCAAGCGGCATCGTCAATGACGCCAACGACTGGGCCATCGAGACCATGGGTAATGCCAAGTATCCCCTGGAGCTGTTTCAGCGGGTTGTCACGGTGAGCCTGGAGACCCAGAAGATCGTGAGTAGCCTCCCGGAACTGGACATGGTGTAGGGCTGATGAGCCAGCTCGACCTGCTAAATCTTGGCAGTCTCAAGGCTGCCCGCTTGATTGACGAGTGCGATCACTACGTTATCGAGGTGGACGGGCAAGGAATGCCCGGCTGCTGCCCTCATTGCCTGTCTGAGAGCCCTTACCGTCACGGCTCACAGCAACAGCACTACATCGACATACCCATGCACGGCAAGCCCGTCCTCCTGCGTGTAGAGAGGGCGCGCTTCCGCTGCAAAGTGTGCGGCAAGACGTTTTTTTCTCATCTGCCGGACATTGACGCGAAAAGGAAAACGTCTGTTCGCTTTATCAAATACATCGAACAGGAATCAATGAAGAAAACCTTTGCCTTGCTGTCACGCGAGGCAGGGATTGATGAAAAAACGATCAAGCACATTTTCGAGGATTATGTTGAGCGGCTGGGTAAAACAGTCCGGTTTGAAACGCCCGAGTTTTTAGGGATTGATGAGCTGAAAATCATTGGTGAGTACCGCTGTATGATCACCAACGTAGGTGAGCTTTCTATCTACGACTTATTGCCCAATCGACGCAAAGCCGACCTCACGACCTACTTCAAGACACTCCCTGATAAACACAAGGTCAAGGTGGTGACGATGGACATGTGGCGTACCTACAAGGATGTCGTTAATACGCAACTCCCTGGCCGGGATATTGTGGTAGACCGCTGGCACGTTGTACGCATGGGCAATGATGCCCTAGAGACGGTACGCAAGAAGATCAGGAAAGACCTGAATACCCGGCAGCGACTCAAGCTGAAAGATGATCGTTTTATTTTGCTAGAACGCGAGGGAAGGCTTAGCACTGATGAGCATGACAAGATGCTTGAGTGGTTTGAGCTGCACCCGGAGCTGGAGCTGGCCTACCGGATGAAGGAGAGCTTTCATGAGATATATAACTGTGGTGACAAAGAAGATGCTCAGGCATTTGCACGAGCCTGGCTAGACTCCCTACCACCGGAAATGGAGTATGCTTTTGGTGCGGCCAGAACGGCGCTGACGAACTGGTGGGGTGAGATCTTTAACTTCTATGACCACCGGGTCACCAACGCCTATACCGAATCTACCAACCGGCTAGCGAAGGACATGAATAGGATGGGACGAGGATACAGCTTTGAAGTGATGCGGGCCCGACTCATCTATGAGAAGCAAGCCCGTAAGCCGACAACGAAAGTGCGCGGCAGAAAGCCAAAGTCCTTCCTGCCAGAAAAAGTCATGTATCGCTTCAGCATGGCAGACGAGAACGTCAAGGCCATCGAGTACGGCCCACATATTCCAACCCTGTGCGACCTACTGGAAAAGGGCTGCTTTTCCTAACCGCTCAACAAAATCCTAGAGTCAGGCGGTGGGGGCTAAAACAAGGTTTCCACACCTGGTTCCGGATACCCTTTTTTCTTTGCCTCTGCTGATACTGAACGTTTTTGCATCCAATCAGATACAAACTGAGATCGCGCTTCTTCAGTTTTAAAGCTGTAATAAAATGCTGACTTTTTGGCGCGGCCTTTATAACCGCGAGCCAGAATAGAACCACGTAATTCAAACAAATAAACAACACTGCTCAAATCGTCTGCAATCCAACATTCAAAACCGTTGTTGATGTTGTCGCGGTGTTCTTGAACTCGGTCAAAGGCCGGTGTTCTTTTCTTCTTGGTTTCTGTTTTAAAGCTTTTCACAATCTGCTTTTGAGGAAGTTCCCTGCCAGCGGCATTGCTTGTAATCGTTTCTTGAGTGTTACGGCTAGGGTTGTTTGCTTGGTTGTTTGTCATGTCTTTATCTCCACTGATTAAAAGTTAAAACCTGCTTTCTCGTCGTTCCGGCATTCAAATCAGTGAAGGTTTTTTAGAAATACAACGGCCTCGCCGGAAGCCGCAGCTAAGGGAGCTATGCGAATCTGAACGGGTGAGGAAGGCCGAAGGTTTACCGTTGGATTTATCAAAAATTGGAACTTGAATGAGCCGGTAGCTAACGACGAAAAGTAGGGATTAACTCAGTGGTGATGGACAAACAGCTAAGGAACTGGCCGGAAGACTCACACAAAATAAACGCTACTGCAGGAGCATTAGCGGTGCAGTAGTGTGTGTTTTTCAGTCCCAAAAATAGACCAAGTTAGCCACTGCAAAACCTGGTCTTTTTTTGGAATTTATATTTAAGTAAATCAATCTGTTACGAAGCCGGTTTTTTGGAGTAGTTACAGTTTGATCTCATTTCAGAGAGCCAAAACAGTTTGTTGTTAGCGGTATCAACGGCAATCTGTTTTGGTAAAGCAATCAGGCGGATCGTGTTTATTGATCGGCCTTAGTGCGTTCAGATCATTTATCAATCTGTTACGAGTCCGGCTTTTTGGATTGGTAACAGTTTGATCTCGCTTCACTCAGTCAAAACAGTTTGTTATTAGCTGTATCAATGGCAATCTGTTTTGATTAAATCACTTAGGCTGATCGCGCCTTACTGATCGGCCTTAGTGATTTCGGATTTTGAGGGCTGACCATGACGGCCAGCCCCCCCCCGCTAATCAATACATTTCTTCTAATGCTTTCAGGCTTTCCAGCAGGTGACGCGCTGAATAAATCGCATTGCCGGTGACTTTGCGAACCCATGCACCCTGATAGCGTGACCATTTAAAAGCGGCTCTTTTCACTAACTGGCGGGTTTCATCGTTAGGCTTACCGCCTGCAAAATTAATAATGATTTGGCCGTTATTGATCGACATAGAAAAGTCGTCATTTTCAAAATCAATCGGCGCGCTGTTGTGTAGTCGCTCTAACTCTTCAAGGCGTTCACGGGTGCGGCGGATCTCTGCGTTATTGTTTGACAGTGAGTAAGAAGCAAAACCGATACGGCCTGCAAAATCTGGTTTGATGATTTCCCGCGCTTGCTTTTCAGTTAAAAGCCCGTCTTTTACGATCTGATCGGCTTTCTCATCATCACTTAGCTTTTTGCTTCTGATGATCTTATTAACGGCTTTCATGGTGTCCTGTGATTTCTCAAGGCTGCTTAATTTTTCTTTTAGTTTTGTGATTGCTTCGGGGTCGTTTGATGAAATGCCACCTGTGCCAACATTCGCGGCGCGGCTTTCTAACGAATCGGCATATTCTCCCAGCTTGAAAGATTTCCCCATTAAAGACCATGATTTATCTAGCGCGTTTCTGTGGGCGCGTTCTGAGTGATGACCAACTAAAATTGGCTGCCCCATTGGGATATGCTCCACAAGGGCATGACTGCGTTTATAGGCTGCGTCCGACTCTTTGCGTTTGTTTTCTGCACGTTCTTGTAATCTATCGCGCTTCGCCTCTAATCGGTCTTGATAATCAGCCATAACAAAAGGTGAGTTTTCTACGCTCTCAGCGTGGCTAGGCTCTACCGCTGGCGCTTCTTCTTGCTCTTCGGCTGGTGCTGGCTCGTTGTCAGCTTCTACGGCTTCAGCTGGCGCTTGATCTTCGTTGCTTGGCTCTTTGCTGTCGGCCTTTTCTACTTGGCTTTCATTGAACAGGTAGCACAGCGGCCAGAACTCTTGCGGGTCTGAGTGTAATTCTTCGCCTTCTTCAGTTTCTAACTTCTTGGTGATCTGCTTTGGTGTACCCCAGATCGGAAAACCAGAAACGCCTTTTTTGACTTTATAACCGGCTTCTTTCCAGTCTTTAAAGGTTTTAAATTCTTTGCATTCTGTCTCGGCCTGATACATACCCGTAATGATGAAATTTAAAGTTGTTGCAGCTGCCTTTAATTGATCCGCTACTGTTTCAGCGTTTGCGATCATGCCTTCACGGATCGCCTTTGCTTCTTGGCTTCTTGCTCTCAACTCTTGGCGCGCTTGTATTGATTTTTCTGATTTGCTGTAGGTTTTTTTGCTTTTAACCATCTGCTTTTGTGGAAGCTCCGCGCCGCAGGCTTTGTTTTTTTGTTGGCTGCTTTGGTTGGCTTTTTGTTGATTGGTATTCATAGCTGTTTTTCTCCACTTGTTTGTTTTAAAGACCTGCTTCCGCGGTCGCTCCGTGTTCAGTCAAGTGAAGGGTGAAAAGCGCATACAACAACAATCCCGCAAGCCGCAGCTAAAGGAGTGAAGCGAGTTTGAACGGGTGAGGAATTGGCCGAAGGCTTTATTGTTTTAGGCGATTGAGAACTGCACTCTGATACACGAACAGAGCGACGCAGCAGGGATTTAAGCAAGTGGTGAAAGGAAGACCAAAAGCAACAAGACCAAAGCGGCCAACTGTTTTAATGAAGCCATTAAAACTATCTAATTAAGGCAACATTCCTTAAAATATTGACATTGCAAAAATAAAAATATTGCAATACTATTGAAGCTCATAATTTATGTTTGATACGGAGATCAACTTATGAAAAAAGCCTCGTTCTTTTTGGCTTTGGCACTTTCTGCCATGTTTTTTATCCCCTCTATTTCTCATGCAGCATCACAAGACGAATGCGCTATTTGGATTTGTCTCCCCGGTGGGTTTCCCAGCGGTTGCGGTGCTGCAAAATCGGCCTTTGAAGACCGTATAGATGATGAGAAATCACCTTTACCACCTTTCAGCTCGTGCGCCGTGGACTATGACAGCAAAATGTCATACAAGCAGGGCGTTTCCGTTTATGAACCGGCTAAAAGCTGCACAGGCTGGCAAGCTTGGGTAACTAACTGCACACCTCAACCGGCTAGATGGGTGAAAGATGGTACTTGCAGCTCAATGATGTGCCAGCGACGAAACTACATTGATGTGTTTGTCGATGGGGAAGCTGCCGGTGAGACTTTCTATTATTGATTGCCACGGCTTCAGCTTCATTCAGGCTATAGGGGTTTCCCTGTAGCCTTTTTTTTCTAAAGGGATTTTCTATGTTGATTTTGACTAGGCGCGTTGGTGAAAGCCTCATTATTGGCAATGACACGGTTGTTGGCGTTTTAGGTGTAAAAGGCAATCAAGTCAGGGTGGGCGTACACGCCCCAAATGACGTGCGGATCGTTAGAGAAGAGCTGTTATCTGATGAAGAGAAGGAACAGCTCAAATACCTGCTAGATAAAGCCTCTGCAAGCATGGCCGGTTAAGGGTGATTTATGTTTACAACACGAACAGCGAAAATCACACATAAAACCGAAAAAGGCGTTTTGATAGATGGGCTGGGGACGATTGATAGCAACCCAGACCGGACGTGTATTGAGTTTGAAACACTCAACTGCACAAAGACAGAATTTCTTGATTGGTTTTTATTGCTGGATGAGTCAGAGGGGTTATGCTCTGACGGGGTTTGCCTCATTGATTTAGGCAATACCTCATTGAGCCTCAGCACTGGTAGCGTGATCTCTGTCAGCTACCCAGAAATGATAGAGGCATGGCTTGAAATGAAAACCGTTGCAGCAAAGCGAGAGATAGCAGAACTCGCTTTGTTTAATAAGCTGTTTTATTCAATGAACGATATTGCAGAACATGGCAATTTTGAACTGGATGCTGATGTTGTCGTTAATCCAGATCAGGACTGAAACAAAATACCCCATAGTGTTGCATTGTGGATAAATAATTAATGGGTTTACGTGGAAAAAAGGCCGGTACCGGCTTTTTTTTGGTAGAGTGATGCAACAAAACACTAGGGTTATGTTGCACAAAATAAATTATGACAAAACTATCAAGTAGCGGTAATGAAATGCGACTTTATTCTACGGAAGGCGAACGCCTTTATTTGAATAAAGCAGAACGCGCTCGTTTTCTGGAAGCCTCAAAAGATGAGAATAGAGAAGATCGGCTCTTTTGTGAAATATTGCATTTCACCGGAGCCAGACCCAGCGAAGTGCTGGAACTGACACCGGATCGAATATCTATGTCTGAACAGTCGATCACCTTCAGGACATTAAAAAAACGAAAACAAGATCGTTACGGCAATCAGAAATTGCCTGAATATCGATCTGTGCCGGTGCCGAGTTCATTATTAGACAATATTGATCTGGTATTTGATTTAAGAAGGGTGCAGCGTATAGGTAAAGAATCGCATTTACCCTTATTCACCAAGCACCGCGCCTCAATGTGGCGTATGGTCAAAAAGGTGATGAATAGAGCAGGGATCAAAGGTAAACAGGCCACCAGTAAAGGTTTGCGTCATGGCTTTGGTATTGCCATGTTATCGGGTGAAAAGCCGTTACCGCTTCATATTCTTGCTCAGTTAATGGGTCATAGTGATACAGAAACCACCGAGATTTATACGCAGGCGGTCGGGGAAGAAAAAAGACACTTAGTAATGCAGGCGTGGGATTAAATGATGTTGATATTAACTCGTAACACAAACGAATCGTTAATGATAAATGATGATGTAAAAGTCACTGTATTAGCTGTAAACGATTATCAAGTGAAGTTTGGTATTGATGCGCCGGATAATATTTCAGTACATCGAGAAGAAGTCTATAAACGTATTCAAGAAGAAGGTAAAAATAATTAATATTTTATATTATTGCGTATTGCGCAATATGCATATATATGGGATAATTACCCCATGATTAAGAGCTTTAAACATAAAGGTTTAAAAAAATTCTTCCTGACAGGTAGTGTTGCAGGCATCCAGCCAAACCACGCTGCAAGGCTGCGAGATATGCTTGCATTTCTCGATACAGCTGATTGTATAGACGATATGGACTTGCCAGGTTATCACCTGCACCCGTTAAAAGGGGATAGAGCAGGGGAGCATTCAATAACGGTTTCCGGTAATTGGCGAATTGTTTTTGAGTTTATCAACGGTGACGCTCACCTAGTTAATTATGAGGATTATCACTAATGACTTTACAACAATTTAACCCGCCTCACGTTGGCGAATTAATTCAACGCACATACATTGATCCCTTCGATAAAGTATCTGCAAATAAGATTGCTGAAGCTTTGAAGGTCAACCCTAGTACATTTCATCGGTTGTTAAATGGTAAGTCTGACTTATCACCTGAAATGGCCGTAAGACTTTCTATTGTGTTAGGTCGTAGTGCAAAAAGTTGGATGCGGCTACAAGAAAACTATGATTTGTGGCTGGCCAGTCAAAAAGTAGACACAAAACAGCTCAAGAGATTTGATTTTGAAGAATTGGCTGAAGCCATCTAAAAAAATAGGGATTCGATACACGAGGATATCGAAATGACAAACAACATATCTTATGAATGGTGTGCAGAGTTCGTTGATGAATATGACGATATTCAAGAGACTGATTCATCAACAAATAAAGCGGATATATGGCCGCCGAAATTTGAAGTTGAGAACTGTAAAGCAAGGTTAAGTTGTGCTCGGATTCTTGGTGATGATGTTAATGGTATTCAGGAGCGAGGCTATGCTTACGCTGGTGACGAAACATTCAGCACCGGACAAAAGGTGCCACCGCAGATAAAGAAACAACTACAAGCTGCAAAAAAAATCAAGGAGAGTATTTAATGTTATCAAGTTTAGATCTAGCAGCAAAAACAATGCTCTTTTGTGCTGTGACAATGATTTTCGCTTTTGCGTTGAGTTTTTTGGCCGAACCTTTTCAGCAAGAAATAGGCTTTGCTCAGTCTATATTGGGCTATAACCGTGATTTCTTTGTAACTGGGCGCTGGTATTTCATTGCAATAGCAATATTGCAATTAATAATTAGTTGGTTTGCTTTGTTGCTGCTGCGACAAAAAGAGGCCACGGCAAAATTACAAAAACGCTATCAAGCTAAAGCGCAACAAAACTAAGGATAGAGGAAAATCTATGTCAACTGAAAACATGAACTATTTGCAAACAGTCGTTTTTAATGCGCTACAAAAAAGCACTAATATTGCTGATCAAGCGGAGGGTTACGCAAGAAACGTCAATCAATACATTGATTTATTAAATCTTGATCCTGAAAACAGAAAGCTAGTTGCAAATGAATTAGGGGCGACTGATGAACAGTTCTCAGGCTTTTTAACGATAGTTAAGGCTATTTGGAACGGTGGGAAATGTGATGCTGAGTTTACTCAGGTTGGCGATTATATGAGTGAAGAAACAAGAGCGTTTCTTGACCGTTATGAAATCGTTGATTAATTACGCGACCTAACAAGGGAGTGTGTGGAAATGGCTAATAATGCGAAAGACATCAGGATCACGGAGCTGCACGAACAAGCCTTAGACCTGTTCGCAGGAATGGAAAGGATCATTGATGAGCTGAAGGGGCTGGGTGAACATTCATTAAACGGCAATAACGCACTATTAAACGTGCGTGAGCAACTTTCCCAGCTTTCAGAAAGGTAGGGTCTAGCTATGTCAGACAATACACTCTCTAAGCTGCTTGGCGTAAATATCGAGATCGACAAGTCGCAATGGGTTCGGGTGCATTTCTGCTATACATTTATGGATGCAGAAACCGAAAAGCGCAGCCAGACTTACCGATCTAAATCAGTAGCCAAACGTGAGATCACAAAATGGCTAAATAAGGCCGGACATAATTTCTGCAAGGCATATCACTATGACTCGCAAGAGTGGTATCGCCACGAAACCTATACAGCCTATAGAAAGCTTTAATCATGGCCGTAATTAGCTCAGAAATGCGCCTGTATTCGCCTGAAGGTGAACGGTTGTACTTATCAGCTGAAGAGCGTCAACGCTTCTTGGATTCAGCTAGAGAAGAAGACCGCGAAGATCGGCTTTTTTGTCACGTTCTGCACTACACAGGGGCGCGGCCAAGTGAAGTGCTTGAACTGACACCAGACAGAATATCGATCAGCGAAAAAACGCTGACATTCAAGACACTGAAGAAGCGAAAAACCGACACAAACGGGAAATCTAAACTACCTCAGTTTAGGACAATCCCTGTGCCTGATGAGCTGATTGATAATCTGGATTTGGTCTTTGATATTCGTCGCATTGAGCGACAAGGCAAAAACAGCCATTTGCCAATCTGGACGATGCACCGCGCTACGGCGTGGCGCATGGTCAAGCGGGTTATGAAACGGGCGGGAATCAACGGGAAACAGGCCACAAGCAAAGGTTTAAGGCATGGCTTTGGTATTGCCATGCTGTCCGGTGAAAAGCCCTTACCGCTTAATATACTGCGGGATTTAATGGGGCATACCAGCACCACCACAACTGAAATTTATTTGCAGGCCGTGGGCGCTGAAAAACGAAAACTGGTTATGCAGGCGTGGAACTAGATAGGCCAGTAAATATGAAATCGTTCATTGCAATACTTTTTATCTGTCTCTTGCCGCTCATTCTTGTTTGGCCGTTATTCAAAGCTGAGTCGAAAAAAAGAAACCGTGATAAAAAACTTAATTCTTTAGCCAGCGATCTTACCTCTAAACCATCAGAAACAGACTATTTGCAGGCCAGCCAGAAAAACACTGACAGGCTGAACAAGGCAATTAATGAGATCGAGAAATCAAAAAGGAATTAAGGCGAAAATGGATGATAGAAAGATTATCAAGTTTGGCTCTCATATCACAAAGAAAGATATTACATGGCTTGATAATGGCTTACTGGAAGTATCTAAACAAATCAACGGCCAAAACTTCAGTGTTACACACACAGACATTAATGAGGCAATCAGAATCCTTAAAGAGCTGATTGACGCCAATGTGTATAAGCAGCAAAAGGAGTGTTAATTATGCACACAGATCAAGTTTTAGCAGACACAACTATTTCGATATCGGAATTGAAGAAAAACCCTATGGCCGTGATTGAACGGGGCAAGGGTTTTCCTGTCGCTGTACTGAAGAATAATGTCCCTGTGTTCTACGCAGTACCAGCGGCAGCATATGAAGCGTTAATAGATAAGCTGGATGATATGGAACTAGCTCAAATTGTCGGTGAACGTGAAGATCAACCGTCACAAGTCGTTGCACTGGATGAGCTATAAGCAAGGCTCACTAAGCACATATAACCGCCCCACGTTTGGGATTAAATATATTGATAGTGATACTATATGGTAGTATCATTTCACTATGAACAGTAAACAAACGAAAACGCTTAATAGCCTGTTTGAAAATCCGGTAAAGAAATCTATCAAGTGGCCGGACGTTGAAAAGCTGTTACTGGCTTTAGGTGGCTCTGTTAAACAAGGTGATGGTTCAAGAATCCGTATCACCCTTGGGGGTTCATCCCTCAACATACATACGCCCCACCCTAAAAATGAATTAAAGCCTTACCAAGTGAGAGCTATTCGGACTCTACTAAGTAATGAAGGTGTAATGAAATGAAATACAAAGGATATGAAGCTGTTATTAGATACAGTGATGAAGATGAAACCTTTATCGGTGAAGTGGTCAACACTCGCGATATTTTAGTATTTGACGGTAACGATATTGCCGAAATAACTGACTCATTCCACGCTATTGTAGATGAGTATTTACAAGATTGTGAGGATGAAGGGAAAACGCCTGAAAAGCCATTTTCAGGACAGTTTGTTATGCGAGTTAAACCAGAACTGCATAGAGAATTATTCATTAAAGCAAAAGAATCAGGCAAAAGCCTGAACGCTTTTGTTAGTGAGCAGTTAGATCGGATTGCTCATACAGCATAAGGTTTTAGACGTTATGCAAAACGCCATTACCAACACAACAAAACAGCATTACATCACGTCGATTGCTGCCCTTAATATCCCGTCACTGGATGGTACGGGAGACTGGCATTTTTCGGACTGTTTTATTCAGCATGGGGACTTTTTACCCCAGCAACATTTAGCCGAAATCGACACGATATCGACCCGTCACCTACTCGGTGACTATGGCATTTTTGAATGCTCAGACATTCTTAAAAAATATGGTGCTTCACCATTGCCAGACCAAGCCGAAATCTATGCAGCAAACCACTATCGCGCCGTTGTAGATATGATCTTTGATCTGGTCAAGAACGGCCAAAGCATCACGGACACGGTGATTTTAGATGACTGGTTTCCCGAAGACTCGGAAAAGCAGACCGTCTACCAGCTGCTAGATAAACTCAAAGCGGATTTGACTGATCAACAATGGATGATGATTGACGAATGGAAGCAACAAACAGAAGAGCAGACTTAACACCGCTTGAGCAGAAACACACGGACTTGATGCAGCGTTTAGCCGGTTCGCTGGCTGATACTCCATCAGTTTTAAAAGGCGGTACAGCCTTAATGCTCAGTTACGGGCTGGATCGATTTTCAGAAGACCTCGACTTTGACAGCACCAAAGCATTGAACCTTGAAAAGCGGATCAATGATGCAGCTGACAAAGAAGGGATCAAGATTGAGTCAATAAGGCTCAAAAAAGACACGGACACAACAAAGCGTTATGTCGTTTTATATGAAAGTGAACATGGCGCTGGCCGGTTGAAAATTGAAACGTCATTAAGAGCTGATGTTATCCCTGAAGACCAGACAACAACGGTCAACGGGATCAAGACTTACAAAGTTGAAAATCTGGTATCACAAAAACTGGAAGCCCTTGAAGGTAGAAGCAAGGTCAGGGATTTATACGACATTAATTTTTTAGCGGATAAATACCCCGAAGCATTTACCAAAGCTCAGGCTGAAAAACTCAGTTCACTAACCCACGACCCAGATTATCTATCAAGCCGATTTAAGGCCGACCATAGCGGCGATAACATTCTTAAATCGCAGTCGCTTGATAGCTTGGTTTTAAGCACTCAATACAATGCTGAGAGCTTGCAGGAGCGCGCCAGCAACCGCGTAGCCGCTCAAGACTTTTTGAAAATGGATCAGGGTGACTTTATTAAAAAGCATCCTGATTTAGCCCCTCACGTTGCCGCTGTGTCAGCGATTGAAAAGAAGCTGGCAAGTGAACCCATGACAGACAAGCAAAGGCAAACAGCCATGCAGCGAGTCAGGGAAAATGCGGCTAATAGTATTCAGGAAGGTGTCAAACCTGACATCAAACTGAAGACGCAAACCCAAAATCTGAAAAATGATTTATCCCGTTAAAAAAAGGAGCAGTACACATGGATGATTTTTATTTTGGCAAAGTCAGCGACAACGGCAAAGCTGGCGAATATTCTCTGAGCCTGAACAGACTCAATAACCTTGCTGGTCTGGGCGTAGAAAAGCAGAGCTTTACAGCACAATTAAACAGGCTGCTAACTAAAGCAGACTGTCATGTAATCGTGAATGATGGGACATCATACCCAGACTTTCATACCCTGATTAATCATATCGAGAGTGAAGCTATCAGCATGATTGAGCTGGAAGCAAGAACCGATATTAACGAGAGCGTGAACGCAACACTGGCCTGCAATATTTATCTGGCTGAAGGTGTGTTACACGTCCGGCCTCACTGGTGCGGATATAAAGAAATCAGGGCTGATGAAATCATTGATACCCTGCTTGTTCCGCTGTTCTTGCTGAACCTGAACAGCAAAACGGTTATCAATGACGGTGAAAAGCAAAAACTGGCAACTGATCCGGCTGAAGCGGTTCACCAGATATTCGCCTTGTCTAAATATCCCAGACAATCCAGACAAACAACGTATGTCACTGATGTAAGCTTTGCTCAGTCCGTCGCTGAGAATGGCTATTTTGGCGAGTCTGCTTTTCGTGAGTATGAAAAGCTCAGAACAGAAAACAGAAATAAAAGCTGGGCTTCATAATCATGCTGAAGGAAATCTTATTAGTCGTCGCAATCATCGACGGTGACACTATCAAGGTACTGGATCACAATCACGACCAGTTGAAAGTCAGACTGGCAAGCATTGATGCACCGGAAAGAAAACAGCCGTTTGGCCGTAAATCAGCAATGATGCTGGCTGATATGATCGGCAATGAAAAAGTGGCGCTGGACTGCCCCAGCCAAGACCGATACAACCGCTGGATATGCACCATTCATTATGAGGGTGTCGATATCAATAAACAGATGGTTGAAATGGGCGGCGCGTGGGTTTATCGGCGTTATTATTCTGGCACTGAATACATAACAGCCGAAGACCAAGCCAAAGCCTCAAAACGCGGCCTGTGGGGTTTGAGTGAATACGAAATAACCCCGCCTTGGGAGTGGCGAAGACAGCATTAAGAGTAAATGAGTATATGTGCATTAGCACATATACTCATCTTTCCGGCGCTTTATCGACCGTGGCCGTTCTCTTGGCCTGTACTGCCTCTTGAGTGATTCGCCGTTTAATCTCATCATTCTGAGTCAGTATTTCTTTAGGCATCCCAGCTAAAAATTTTCTTACGTCCTGAGCCAGTTTCTTATCTTCTTTCTGGCCGGTTTTATCCAGCTCATCACTGAGCTTTTTATAAAGCTGCCTGACTTCATTTTGTCGGCGCTCAATCGCCTTGTTCCAAGGCTTATCAGGTACGCGCTCCCCTTTCGCTTCTAGTGCAAGCTCGGTTGCCGCCTCTTTGATTTGTGATCGGGTTACGTTGGCCGTTCTTTTATTCCGGTTGGGCTGCTTGTTGTTATTGATCTGCCAGACAGCGCCTTTCGTCGCTTTCTTCACGACCCCCCTAGCCTGTCTACGGGTAGCCAATGCAGCAACGCCCAGCGTTCTAAGTTCTTCAGCAAAACCTTCACGCCATGCTTGAATATCATTTTTTTTAGGGTCTAGTTTTTTATTGTTGAAGCCCAGCATTTTGACTGCTAAGTGAACATGCGGGTGTGGCTGATCTGTATGCAACGCGAATAAATACTCATGGTTTTCACTGAATGCTTTCTTGGCAAAGTTACGCGCTGCATCCCTGACTTTTTCAGGGTCAGTCCCCGCAGGCATTGATAACATTAAGTGCATCACGTCCCGACTGGTCTTTGATGATTTTTCTTTTGGGAATGATTCAATATCTTTTATCCAATCAGAATAGGCAGACTCTAGGTTTTCACGACCTTTAAATAGCTCGCCTTTGTCATTTTCTAAAACCTCTTCACCCTCTCTGGCGATATATTCAATATGTGAGGCAATATGCCCTGTGCCTTTACTAAAGCCAGTAATTTTCGCCATAACTTCCGGCGTTTTTTTGGTGATAGCCTGCAAAGTAAGACGGGCATTTTTAGGCTTATCGTGATAGACAAACTTCCCTTTTTTGGGCTTAACTTTGCCCTCTAATATCTGAGATATAGTTTCCTCGATGATCGCCACTATTTAACCTGCCAAACGCTGTTACTTTCCGAAACGATTTTATAAATAGCTTTCTTCTGTTTTTCGATACCCGCCTGAAGCTCAACAATGTGATCGTAATTCACTCTGTCCCTGACTTTCAGATCAACAGCCTGATTCATGGCCTTTGCTATCTGGTTCAGATTGCGGCCAATAGAGGCCAATTCTCGGTTGGCCGCTCTGAGTTCGACAATCTGCTGTTCTGTCATGATCGGCTGGTGCGTCAAATTGGCTGCAATCAGATTTCTTACCCAGACAGTAAATTTCATACCGTAATGATCTGCCCTTTTCACTGCCTCTTTGACTAAAAAATTTGAGACATAAATTGTCTTCTTCGTGACTTCAAGATCATCATCATTTTGAGGGCTGACATCAGAGAATTTAGGTTTTCTTTTTTCCTCACTTCTCAGCAAGTACACGCTGATGATGTGCTGCAAAAAAGCTGATCTTGATCCAAACCTTGATGATGTCAAAGCCCGTTCAAAACGCTCTATTTCCTTTTCGTCTTTCAATTCCGTTTTCAAAATCATTTCGCACTTCCTAAGAGAGAGGGGGCAGGCTGCGGTTTACCGGCATTGTACCAGCTATGGTACAAAATGCGGTATAAAACCCTATCCTGCCCTCCCCCTCTCTCTTCTATCTTTTAAAATTTCAAAATCTCGGCTTCCCCTTGGGGTTTCCTCTTCCCCGCGTAATTGCTGCGCAATTACTTTATATTACGCTTAGAATACTTGTATTCTACTCCTTTTTTGCTTATTTCTAGTGAGACTGGTTATAATCGGCCACGATGGACAAGACGAATATTTCACAACAATTAGCCAAAGCATCAGGCGCTAACTCTCGCTCGATTAGAGCAAGAATTAGTGACGTTTTGGATGATATTGAAAAGGCGATTTCATCAGGCGTAGCGCATGATGAAATAGTCGCAATTTTGAATAAAAACGGCTTTGACTTGTCTATCAAATCATTCAGAAACGCGCTGTATCTGGCGCGAAAAAAAGCCGCTGGTCAGCCAGCGATTAGACAGCCTGCACCAGTTCGGCCAACAGCTGAAAAACAGGTTTCACCACAAAAGGACTCTAGCAAGGAAGCTGATGAAATTGATCTAAAAGCTCTGGGTAAGCTTGGTTCTAAAACGAAAAGGAATAGGTTATGAATGTTTGTGTTTTGAATATTTCCGGCAACGTTGGCAAGACAACGACAGCCGTTCACATGCTCCGGCCACGGATTAAAAATGCGTCGATTTTCTCAGTCGAAAATCTGAACTCAGGGATTGAAGATTTCGGCATCGAGGAAGCCGAAACGATTAAAGGTAAGCGGTTCGGCGATCTGTCTGACAATATCCTTTTGTCTGAGGCGGCGATTGTCGATGTCGGCGCGTCAAACGTCGAAGATTTTTTAAATCTGATGAAGCAATACCAAGGCTCACATGATGACTATGATTATTTTGTGATCCCGACAATCAGCCAAGAAAAGCAGCTGAAAGACACCATCACGACAATTAAAATTTTGTCTGGGCTGGGTGTGCCAGCTGAAAAAATTCGTGTCCTGTTCAACAACGTTGAACTGGACGATGCAAACGAATTAGACGGGTTTAACGCCCTTTTTGGCTATCACAGTGTTTCACCTACGTTCACCATTAATGCTGATGCTACGGTGCTTTCTAATGAGGTTTTTGACGGTCTGAAACAGGCCAATAAAACATTAGATGAGATCGCAAACGATAAGACCGATTATAAAGCGAAGGTGCGCGCCAAAGGCGCGACTGCTGAAGATAAAGAAGAAGCATTGAAAATGCTTGCCTTGCAGCGGTTGGCAACCGCTGCAAGCGCGAATTTAGATGATGCCTTTACTGCCCTATTTGCTTAACCGTCATGGCCGAAAATAAGAAGCTATCGACTGCAAAAGAGGCGTTATTAGCTGAGTTATTTGGCGATATCGGCGAGGCAATCACCAAGCTTGATGAAGTGCTGGAAAAAAGCGCCTTGGTGGAACGGGAATTATCCGTTTCCACCAAGGCGTTAATTTTAGCGAGTCAGAAATATAAAGACGCTATCAACGGCTTTACTGATGAGGCAAAAAAGGACATTTCCAGCCATATTGAGCGTGAAACAGCTCAACATACCGCGCCGGTATTAAAACGGCTTACAGAGCAAAACAATAAGGAATTAAGCGATAGAGTAAACAACCTGAAGTGGATCAGCCTATTCAATACAGGTCTGATCGTGGTTGGTTTTGCTCTGGCCGTTTATTTTGGCCTGTCCTAGTCGCAGTTACCCACAAATTAACAGGCAAGTTCGCTTGCGATATAGGGCTGCTCGTTGCCTGTGAATATATGGATAACTGCTCCATCAACTGCCCTGCCCTTTCCACCAGATCAAAAAGGCCGTTACCCACAGATTAACAGCGCGGTTCGTTTGCCATAGAGGGGCTACTCGCGCACTATTAATATGTGGATAACGGCCACTTTCCCTTGTTCAAAAGATAATGAGTGATTGAGTAAATAATCATATACTCAATCACTCATTTGAGTTTAACCGGCTAACGCTTCCCGCGTTGCCGCCCCAGCTGCTCCAAATTCAAAATCCTGAATAATGAAGTTGTACCCGTATTGATCAACCCCGTCTTTTTGCCAGCGGTTGTTTTCAATTCGATAAGTAACGATCAGCTGGTCGCCTTTTCGTACATTATTTGCAATGACTTCGCCACGCTTACCAAAGGCTGTGAAAGGAATTGAAACGGTTCTTTCATCCTTCCCTTCCCCTGCATATTCATTTGTCATCAGGGTTAAGCGTGTTACTGAGTTTTCCTGTCCGTTTGTTTCTGGGTCTGCTGCTACTCGTCCCGCGAAAATATTGCTTTGCATGGTTACTGCTCCTTAGTGTGATTTGTCCATTTAATGAGTAAATGAGTTTATGAGTTGTTACTTACATACTCATTCATAAAGTTAATAAAAACTTCGGTCATATCCTTATGGCCGTTGTTGATGCAGGCGATCTTAAATTCCGTTTTCAATCGCTTTGGTGCTTCAAAGTTCACACGCTCTTTTTCCACTGGCGGCGCGTTCTCTTCTAATACTTCCGTTGCGGCGGTCTTCCGGTTTCTGGCCGGTTGCTTAATGGCAGTTTTAGACTCGCCGCGCTCTGGTTTCTTAATTGCCATCTTTGAAAAACTCCTCTATTTCATTCACTAAACTGTCAATTTCTTCCTTGGCTTCTTTGCTGATCTCTAATGCAGTTTGACCTTGAGCCATTGCATTAGGGTATGCCGCCTTTTTATGAATAACCTGATCGAATGTATCAAAAGGCATATCATCCAGTGCAGCGCCAATCTCGGTGCTTAATTTCGTGCCCTTTTCGGCCACTGAGATAAGAAAGCCAGCAACAGGCCAACCGCCTGTTATTTCCTGCCGGTCTGTAATCATGTCTACCGTGTCTCTGGTAGCCCAAACGTCAACAGGTGACGGGCGAACTGGTAACACAACCAGATCAGATGCTTTGATAGTGCCGATAATGTTTTTATTTACCTTGGCCGCACCATCAATCACAACATAGTCATAATTCGCTTTGAGCTTGCCAATCTCTTTATCAATACTGGCGTTAGGCAAACCAATCACGGTGAAATAGTCACCCTCTGCCACTTCAGACCAGTCTAACGCGCTGGCCTGTGGGTCTGAGTCAACCAATAAGACATTAAAGCCTTTCAGCTGTAATGCTCTGGAAACATGAACTGATAATGTTGATTTACCAACACCACCTTTTGAATTTACAAACGATATAACCGGCATATTTTGAACTCCTTTTTAGGTGAGTATATGAGTAATTGCGCACATACTCAAATAAGTATCAGGCTTGGTGCAGCTCATCCAGATCAATATATTCATCATTGTTCTGTAAGTAATCCTGAACATTTTGACATTGTTCAACAGAGTCATAATGACCATAGGTGTATTCAGTTTCTTCAACGGTAAACACTAAAGCCCACTGGTTGATTTGATGAATGAAGTGAAAATTGAATTGAAAAAAAAGTAACTCTGAAGACCACATAAAAAATCCTTTTTCTGTTTCCTTAACTGTTACGGATAATTATACTCATTTACTCATAATGAGTAAATACACATTTACACATTTAATCATTGAAAATTCAGATCATTAACCTGACATCAATCTAGTGAAGTAGGGTAGGGCGGTAACTGGTGAACTGCTCCGCTTATCGTGTGTATCTGAGTAATTGTGTAAATACTCATTATCAAATCAATAACAGCAAAACGCCCTCGTTTTTGCTGTTCTCTACAATATCGAGCGGTTCACCTGCGAGATATGCGCCCCAGCTCCAAGCCTTAAAAAAGTTCACTGAATTAGCTGATAAAAAGCTTGCCCTCAAATCTCAAAATGACATCACCCTGAAGACGTAGGGCATCACGGCCTGAAAGCTGTACTGGCTGTTTTACGATCATGGCCGTTGAGAAAGGTTTATAGGCTGTTGGCCTTCGGCCAACTCATTATCAAGGCTACCGCGTAGCGGTAGGGGGAAGGTTAGGGTCAAATCATCGTGCCGTTAGGCACTCATTATCTAGGCTGCAAGCGTAGCGCAGCAGGGCGTAAGGCTAGGGTCGCCATAGGCGACACTCAGCGAAGCTGACTTTTCCACAGCTTTGGTTAGTGTAATAACAGAGTTATAAAGAGTTATAGTAGTGTTACAACAGTGTTAAGGAAAAAAAACCGCCTCTAAGTCCATGAAAATAAAAACGAATTTTAAAGGGTGCGTGTGTGATTCCCGAAACAAGCGTGTGTAATAGACGAAACAAGCGTGTGTGATTCCCGAAAAAACGTGTGT
>NZ_BSND01000013.1:300000-503798 GCF_030159795.1 Methylophaga thalassica
TTATTTCAGTTGGGCGGCACTGGGTTACTCATTCAAATTCGTTTGGGCACCATTAGTCGATGTCATGCCTTTACCCTTATTAACCCGTTGGCTAGGACGTCGGCGTGCCTGGTTATTATTGGCGCAGTGCATGGTGATGGGCTCCATTATTTTTATGGCCATGGTCGATCCCGCTCAGCATTCCTTGGTGTGGATGGGCGCTGCTGCGGTGTGTTTAGGCTTTTCTTCGGCTACTCAGGATATCGTGACCGATGCTTACCGTATTGAATCAGCCAATGCTGAACTGCAAGCGATGATGTCAGCCAGTTACATCGCCGGATATCGCATTGGCATGTTGCTGGCTGGAGGCGGAGCTTTATTTCTGGCCAGTTATTTTGGTACCAGTATGGAGCATTATAATTTTGAGGCTTGGCAATTAACCTACTGGGCGATGGCCAGTTTATTTTTAGTTGGCATTTTGACCACCTTAATCATCGATGAGCCCAAGCAACTACAAGCATCAGCTTTGATCAATCGTCGCCATCATGTGCGATTTTTTATTACCTTTTTGCTGGCAGTGAGCGCCTTTATTTGTAGCTTTGCTCTGACAGCAGACTTAACCGCGCTGGCGAAACAAAAACTGGGTTTACTTCTGAGTAATGCGCAACTGGTGTCTGTTTTTATCGAGTTAATCAGATTGGTATTTGCCGGGGTTGCCGCAGCGCTGGTTGCGCTGTTGATGACACAAATAAAATTTATCGATAAACAAAGTGTGACTCACAGCTACATCGCGCCTATTCAGGATTTCTTTACACGTTATGGCTGGTCTTTGGCTTGGTTATTATTAGCCTTGGTGGGTCTGTACCGAATCTCAGATATTGTCCTGGGCGTAGTGGCTAATCCGCTTTATCAAAGCCTTGGCTTTACCAAAAATGAAATTGCCACCGTGGTGAAAACCTTTGGTGTGTTTATGACCATTTTCGGCGCCTTTTATGGCGGGGTACTGGTGTTACGTTATGGTGTGATGCCGATATTGATGCTGGGGGCGGTGTTATCTGCCATTACCAATTTGTTGTTTATGCTGCTGGTGCAAAGCGGACATGATATTACGATGCTGTATGTGGTGATTACCGCCGATAATTTATCCGGCGGTCTGGCTAATGCCGCCTTTATTGCCTTTTTGTCGAGTTTAACCAATATCTCTTTTACTGCTGTGCAGTATGCCATTTTCAGCTCATTGATGACCTTAATCCCCAAAGTGCTGGGCGGTTACTCTGGTTCTATGGTGGAGTCTATTGGGTTTGAAAATTTCTTTTTGATGACGGCACTTATGGGGCTACCTGTGTTATTACTGATTGCACTGGCCCGTAAACGATTTAATCTCACCCATCCTCAATAACTATCCTTAAATAATTCTCAAGGATAGTGACATATTGCTTGGGTGGCTAATTCATTCAGGCCAAGGACACCGATGACTGGTCATGGAAAAGTGCAATCACCAGCTATCTGTGCCCCTGCTTCTGAAGTGGTTTATGTAACATTATTTGTCATTATCGGGTAAAAGTTAGCCCACCAATTTATAACAAGGTTGATACACCCCTTCTCCCTGGCCTAGTTTCATTCGTTGCTGTTTGACAAAAATATGGAGCAGATTATCAATGGCTTGCATGATGTCAGGATCACCCTTCAACAGATAAGGCCCATGCTTCGCCACTTCTTTAATACCAAAACTTTTCACATTGCCGGCGACAATGCCTGAAAATGCTGAGCGGATCTGGCTGGCAAGCAAATGTTTGGGCAATGATGGATCTAAATCCAACGCGGCCATATTTTCATGAGTAGGAATAAATGGCTGCTGCAGCATAGGGTCGATATGTAACTGCCAGTTGTAGTAATAGGCTTCTTCAGTTTCTCTGCGATTTTCATGGACTTCGGTCATCGCCTGTTTGACTTTATAGCCAACGGTTTCTGGCTCACCAATCACGATTTCATATAAGTCACTAATCTCTTCACCCAGACACTGTTTGAGGAAGGCGTCCAGCGTGTTGAAGTAGTCCCGACAGGATTCTGGCCCAGCAAAAATTAATGGAATGCCATATTTATTTTCCGGATGCAGCAGGATACTGAGTAAATAGAAGATTTCTTCGACGGTACCGACACCACCTGGGAATACCACGATAACGTGACCCAGACGCACAAAGGCTTCCAGGCGTTTTTCGATGTCGGGCATGATAACCAGCTCATTGACGATGGCATTGGGCGATTCTGAAGCAATGATGCCTGGTTCGCTAATGCCGATATAACGACCATGGGTGATTTGCTGTTTAGCATGTCCCACTGCAGCCCCTTTCATAGGGCCTTTCATCGCACCAATACCGCAGCCGGTGATGATATCTAGTCCTCTCAAACCAAACTCATATCCGACATGTTTTGCATAGTCATATTCTTCACGTGGAATAGAATGACCACCCCAGCACACCACCAGATTTGGTGACACATTCGGCCTGACCATATTGGCATTACGCAAAATGCGGAACACTTTGTCGGTGATTTTGGCTGAGTTATTGGTTTCTTCAGCGAGAATTTTAAAGTCAGTGTAGACAATATCGCGCAATACCGAAGATAAATGCTCCTGA
Source organism: Methylophaga thalassica (assembly GCF_030159795.1). Classification (NCBI taxonomy): domain Bacteria; kingdom Pseudomonadati; phylum Pseudomonadota; class Gammaproteobacteria; order Thiotrichales; family Piscirickettsiaceae; genus Methylophaga; species Methylophaga thalassica. The sequence goes on from NZ_BSND01000013.1 coordinate 302,616, forward strand.
ATACCGCGAATCAGGGTGCCGTCAACAAAAGACTGTGCCGGTGCATTAAAGATTTCCAGCATCACACCACGCGGTTGTGATTTCAGGCGGATATCAAAGTCCGCATAGAGCTGCTGAATTTCTTCAGCATCATCTTCATGGCTGTCAGTATTCAGAATGGCCAGAGCACATTCACGAAACAGTTGATGCAGCTCAGCGCTGGGTGAGCTGAGTTTGATGATTTCTTCCTGTGATAACAGGTTAAGACTACGAATTGGACGAACAGTGGTATAAGGGATTTTTTTCATTCACACGCCTTCTTTGGTGGTTACTAATTGATGCTCCCACTCTTGTTAATAACAATCAATGGTTTTCAGATAATTTTTGCTCAGCAGCACTACAAATGCATAGAAGCTAACCTGATGGAGGGCTCTTCCAGACTGGCCGTGACTGTAAACCCTAAGCTCTCTACTAGCCGCTGCATGGGTTGATTACTGGTCAGGATTTCGCCTTCCATCAGGCTGAAACCTTGCTGGCGAGCACTGGAAATTAACGCGTTCATCAGTCGTGTGCCAATACCTTTATGCTGCCACTCATCGGCGACGACCAAAGCAAATTCACAGCTACTGCCATCCGGGTTCATACTGTAACGGGCAACACCGACTTCAATTTCTTCCTCTTCTTCCATGGTCACCGCCATCAAAGCCAGTTCGCGACTGTAATCAAGCTGAGTAAAGCGTATCAACATATCCTGCGATAATTCGTTGAGTTCCTGCATAAAACGGAAATAGCGTGATTCGGTAGAAAGCTTCCGGAAAAAGACTTGTTCTATCAGCGCATCTTCAGGTCGTATTGGTCGGATAATAATATCCGTGCCATCGGCTAACTGTTCTTGTCTGGTCAAATGGGTTGGGTAGGGGTGAATGGCCATATGATCATAACGATTAATCTTTTTGACATGATGTGCCACTATAATTCTGACATCTAATGCCAACACACCTCGCTCGTCGACAACCAGCGGATTGATATCCAGCGATTCAATTTCTGGTAATTCACAGACCATTTCAGATACACGTAATAACACTTGTATTAAGGCATCACGGTTTACCGCAGGCATATCACGGAATTCACCTAGCATTGCTGCGATTTTGGTTTGATTAATCAGTTTGTCTGCAAGGAAGGTATTCAGAGGGGGCAGGGCGATAGCGGTATCCTGCAACACTTCCACTTTGACTCCACCGGCACCAAACACAATGGTGGTGCCAAACACTGGATCACGATTGGCGCCGACCAGACATTCTCTGCCAAAGGGATCGGTATACATCGGTTCGATACTGACGCTGAACGATTTTATATCCGGCACTTTTTTACGCACAGCTTCCAACAGTTCTTTGTAAACCAACCTGACGGCGGCCGCATTATTGATATTTAAACGTACACCACCGACATCCGTTTTATGCTGGATATGGCGATCATTGATTTTCATCGCTACCGGATAACCAAAACTTTCTGCGGCGACCAAAGCTTCATTGGCACTGTGGCATTGAATGCTTAAGCTCACCGGGATATCAAAGGCATGTAACAGGGCTCGGGATTCAGCCGTTGTCAGCGCTTGTCTATTTTCAGCTAAGACACTTTCAATAATCAGTCGGGCGCCTTCAATATCGGGTTCACTATGTGATGATAAAGGGCCGGGAACCTGCATCAGCAGCTGTTGATTTTCATAAAAACGGGCCAGACAGGCGAAGGCTTCCACTGACGATTCCGGATCAGAAAAACACGGCACATGATGACGGGCAAACAAACGATCTGCACTGGCGATAAGTTGTTGTCCCATCCAGCAAGCCAGAACAGGTTTAGAACTGGTCTGTTGTGCATCAATGACAGCCTGCGCACAAGCATCGGGGTCAGTCATGGCTTGGGGCGATAACATGACTAACACGCCATCAATGCCTTCATCTTGCAAACAGGCATTGACCGCTGCTTTATAACGTTCCGGTGCGGCATCACCCAGCACATCGATAGGATTACTACGTGACCAGTGGGCTGGTAATACCTTATCCAGACTGGCAATGGTGTCATCTGACAGACTGGCTAATTCAATACCTAAATCAATGGCCCGATCAGTGGCCATGACGCCAAGACCACCACCGTTAGTAACAATCGCTAAACGTCTGCCATGAACTCGGCATTGTGTGGCTAATAATTCAGCCGCAGCAAAAAGCTGCTGGATGGTATCGGCTCTGACCACACCTGCTCGCTGAATTGCGGCATTAAAGACGTCATCTCCCCCCATCATCGCACCTGTATGCGTTAAAGCGGCTTGTGATCCAGCTTGATGACGACCCGCCTTGATCACGACCACAGGTTTCATACGAGAAGCGATACGTAAACCGCTCATAAAACGGCGTGCATCACGTATGCCTTCGACATACAGCAGAATGCTTTGGGTCTTGTGGTCCTGAGCCAGGAAATCGAGCAGATCGCCAAAGTCGATATCGGCGGCATTGCCCAGAGAGATAATGGCGGAAAAGCCCACTTCATTGGCTGCGGCCCAATCCAAAATGGCTGTACATAAAGCACCCGATTGTGAAATTAAGGCTAATTGTCCCGGCGCAGCGGTGTTTTTGCTGAACGTGGCATTCATGCCAATACTGGGCCGGATAAGACCCAGACAATTCGGGCCTAGAATATGAATATTGTATTGCTTTGCGGCTTTCACCACCGCATGTTCCAGTTTCAGTCCTTGTCCCTGTCCTTCACTAAAACCCGCTGAAATAATGATGGCCGCTTTCACACCTGCGTGACCACATTGATGAATAATGGCTTCTATGGTGGTGGCCGGTGTGGCGATAACAGCCAAATCGATAGATTCATTAATCGCTTCCAGATTCGGGTAGCAAATATGATCATCGATACGATCATATTTTGGATTTACCGCAAAGACTGGTCCGGAAAAATCGGTATCCACCAAATTATCAAATACGCGTCTGCCCACCGCATCCGTCGTCTGACTGGCACCAAATACCGCGATTGAACGGGGTGAAAACAGGCGGTCTAAAAAATGTGTGGTCATATCACTGGTCCATTTTCCTGATACGATTAGCTTACAAAAACTTTATTACGGTTGTTTAAGGTGTCGTTATGACTATCGCGTTTATTTCTCATGCTGACTGTGCCCTGCACGAAACGACATCATATCACCCGGACACGGCAGAAAGACTTGCTGCCATTCACGATCGTCTTATCGCCAGCGGCCTGGAAATGGTTATGCATTTTTATGACGCGCCGATGGTCACCTTACAGCAATTATGTCGTGTTCATGATGCTGATTATGTCAGTGATATCTTTCAGAAGTTGCAAGAGAATGAACGTGTTTGGCTGGATGCTGATACATTGATGGTGTCAGCGTCATTAACGGCGGCACAGCGTGGAGCCGGGGCTGTAGTAAAAGCGGTTGATTTAGTGATGAGCCAAGACGCGAATACGGCCTTTTGTTGTGTCAGACCGCCCGGTCATCACGCAGAACATAACAAGGCGATGGGCTTTTGTATATTCAATAACGTCGCTGTAGGTGTCGCTCATGCGATAGCTGAATATGGATTGCAGCGAGTGGCCATTATCGACTTTGATGCACACCATGGTAATGGCACAGAAGATATTTTTAGAGGCAACCAGCAGATACTGTTATGTAGTAGTTTTCAGCATCCTTTTTATCCCGATACTGGTGAACCGGGTAAACACGACAATATGATCAATATTGGTCTGCCTGCTGGCACCAGTGGTGAGCAATTTCGCCAACTTATTGAAGAACAATGGCTACCAGAGCTGGAAGCATTTCAACCAGAAATGATTTTTATCTCAGCTGGATTCGATGGGCATCGGGAAGACGATATGTCGGATCTGGATTTGGTGGAAGATGATTTTGCCTGGGTGACCAGTGAAGTGAAAAAAATAGCGGATAAATTTGCCCAGGGCCGGATAGTTTCAACGCTTGAAGGCGGTTATGTCATGTCAGCATTAGGCCGCAGTGTGGCCAGTCATATTGATGCTTTGTTATGAGTGCTATCTGACTTTAAGATAATAAAAAAGCCCTGTAAAACAGAGCTTTTTTGTGATCTTTCAGAGATTCCTAGAACGGAATATCATCATCGTAATAATCATCGCCGCCCCCACCATAATCAGGGCCTGCAGATGATGAGGCAGGTTGTGGTGCATTGTAACCGCCAGATTGTTGTTGTGGACGTTGGTCAAACGAGGTATCACCACCACTGTAATTACTGCCACCGCCCTGGTTGGCACCACCGCCGGCACCACGACTGTCCAGCATGGTCATTTCATTACCCACGATTTCCGTCGTGTATTGGTCTTGTCCCTGCTGATTTTGCCATTTACGCGTTTGAATCCGACCTTCGATATAAACCTGTGAGCCTTTGTGCAGATATTGCTGAGCAATCTCCCCCAGTTTGTTTCGTAAGACGACTCGGTGCCATTCGGTGCGTTCCTGACGTTCACCGGTTTGTCTGTCTTTCCAGCTTTCTGATGTGGCAATTCGTAAATTACAAATTGAACCACCGTTTGGAAAGGCGCGGCTTTCAGGCTCTGCGCCGAGTCGTCCGACCAGAATGACCTTATTTACTGACATGGCTTGTTCCTTGGTTTAATGGGGACCGTCAAATCTGTGCTGATGTTGCTGCTGAACATCAGTCAAATGACTGTCTCAGTGTTAAAAAAATAGTTAAAAGCGTTTCTACCATCAACCACACTATTGCAGGCAGAAAAAGGATTGCTAATGAGCAGGGATAATATCATCTCAGTCACACATTCCCAATATCAAAATAGAAGGTCCAGTGTGATGCGTTGTCTTAGGTGGGGTGTTTGGAAGAGATAAGGATAATCTGCTTTAGCGCTTGAGTACTTCTTCAACTTCAGCTTGACACTGTAGCAATGCTGAAGTCACTTCTGTCATGTTTTTGTTGAAACGAATTACGGGTAATGCGACTGCAATAGCATAACGCTCTGCAAGCGAGGATTGAATGCTGACACCTACAGCGCAAACACCTTCAGCATGTTCTTCAATATCAACTGCCCAGCCATTTTTACGAATCAAATCCAGGTCACGAAAGAGCGTGTCATAGGATACGTGGCTGGACTCTGTGCGCTGTATCCATTTGTCACCAATGACGGTTTTGACTTCTTCATTACTGAGCGTTGCCAGTATCGCTTTGCCATGAGCCGATGTGTAAACAGGGAAGGCTGTCCCCACCGGGGACATGACGCGAAGTTCCTGATCACTGGCTATTTGATCGATGGATAAGGAGTATTGCCCCCGAAACACGCAGACATCTACGGTTTCTCTTGTTCGTCTGGCCAATGTATCGATGTGGGGTTTGGCGACGCTGATGAAGTCAGTGTGCGCAGTATGCGTCATCTGTAATAAGGCCGCACCAAGTTGTATACCCTGACGAGTGTGAATTACCAAAGACGCTTGTTCTAAAGATGACACCAAACGATGAACAGTAGATCGTGGTAACTCAACGCGTTTGGCTAATGCTGTGATGCTGATTCCTTGTGGATAGTGTTGTAATGCTTTGAGTATCGTGGCGGCACGCGAAATAACCTGACTATGATTGTGTTTGCTTTGATCGACCATGATTTTATCCATTTATTGACACAGGGAGTCTAACATATGACTATCACCGATATATGAAATAAAGTGACCGTATAGTGGATAAAAACTCAAGACAAGCAAACCGGTTAACCGATATCACATTACTCGCAGTATCCTCGCTTACCATCATGGTGGGATGTATTCTGCTGCCAGGCTTACCGTTGATTGCTACTCAGCTCGGAATTTCTTCTGATCCTGGCTGGTTGATTACCATGCCATCGCTAGGGGTGATCCTGTTTGGCCCAGCTGCAGGAAAATTGATGCAAAAAGTCGGGGCTTACAACGCGCTTTGTGTCGGTTTGGCTCTCTATGGGCTAATCGGTATGGCAGGTTTTTTGTTCAAAGATTCCTTATTCATTCATGTTGACCGCCTATTACTCGGCGCTGCCACTGCGGTGGTTATGGCATCTGGTACGGCATTAATTGCCCACTTTTATCAAGGGCAAGAAAGGTTACAGATGATCGCAAAACAAGGTATGTCGATAGAGGTAGGTGGTGTCATCTTTCTTGCTGTAGCCGGACTGTTAACCGCACAGGCATGGTTCTGGCCATTTTATCTTTACGCTATTGCCTGGCTCATCTTAGTCATGGTGGTGTTATATGTGCCAGCGATGACAGGTCTTGAGAAAACACAAATAGATACTGCCGAAGTAAGAGTGAGCCGAGAGCAACGTTGGGTGTTAGCACTGGCTTTGATATCCATGCTGATCTTTTTCATCACCACCATTACCCTGCCTGTACAACTGCATCAATCGGGTGTCAGTGAGATTACAGCAGGATTTTATCTGGCATTTATTTCATTTATGGCCGTGATAGGCGCTTTTTTTATGCCAAAAATAGTTGAACGTTTGCAGGAAAGGTCGACGCTGATTGCTGCTTATAGTCTCTACGGTATTGCCCAGATATTGTTTGCCTTCACCAATTCTTGGTTCACTCTTATTCTAGCGGCGATTGCTATGGGGATGGGATTTGGATTATCAATACCGTTGGTAAATCACATCACTATTGAATTGAGTGATTCCAGCATTAGGAATACACAATTAGCCTATTTATCCATGGCGATATTTTCAGGTCAGTTTCTGTCATCAGTGTTGGCAGAAATGATTGACGACCACTTGACGTTGTATCTTTGTACAACTTTTCTGGCATTTATCACCGCCATCACATTAATAGCAATGAGAGGGCTGCGATTTCGAGCCTGATTTCTGCACTCCTTAATGCCGTGAAGCAAAGGCTTCCAGTTCTTCCATATTAATTTCATCGGGCGAATATTTGACGTAAGCCACTTGCTCTTCCGGCACCATGACAGCTTCTTTTACACCGTAGATGGCTGTCAATTGTTGAATGAAGTCAGTGGAATTATTCATGGTCGCCTCACTCAGATGAATGATCTTACTGCTGTAGTGTTTCGGTGCCTGCATAGGGAAAACCAGTAATAACCAAATGACGACCAGTACGACACTGGCGACAAAAATCCCTTCCAGACCGAAGATGCCATAAAGCGTACCGCCCATAGCGCCACCAATAAATGCACCTACAAATTGGGCACTGGAGTAAACCCCCATCGCTGTCCCTTTATTTTCCAACGGACTGAGCTTTGACATCATCGATGGCAGGCTGGCCTCGAGAATATTGAACGCAGAAAAAAACAACCAAAGACAGATTAGGATCGCGGTTAATGAGTGAGCAAAAAATGCCCAACCCAGCTCAGCCAGGCCTATCACGGCAATGGCACCGATGAAAACGGGTTTCATTTTGCGTTTTTTTTCGGCGATGATGATAAATGGCACCATTGTGAAAAAAGCTAAAAGCAGCACTGGCATATAAGCCATAGCATGCTGGCTTTTATCCAGACCAGCCACATCCTGTAAGGCATGAGGTAAAGCGAAAAAGCTGGTGGTAAGCAGTAAATGCAGCAACATAATACTCAGCACTAAACGCATGATCTGTTTGTTGCCAAAGACTTTCCCAAACTGCTTGGGAACAGGTCCAAGATCGGTATGCATCATCAAACGTTTAGGGGTAGGTACCCATAAGTGCAAAATACCGATACCGGCGATGGCGAGCAGCGCTGTCGCCCAGAAAATACCTGATAAACCAACCCAATGTTCGAGAATAGGACCGGTTGCCAGTGCGACAGAGAATGATAGACCGATACTAATACCGATACTGGCCATCGCTTTGGTACGCTGTTCATCGCGGGTAAGGTCTGCTGTTAAAGCCATGATTGCGGCGGCGATGGCTCCACTACCCTGCAATAGGCGTCCGACAATAACCATCTCAATAGAGTGTGCCATTGCAGCAATCACACTGCCGGCCGCAAATAAAAGTAAGCCGATAGTGATAACGCGCTTACGGCCAATCTTGTCGGATAACATGCCAAATGGAATTTGCAGTAGCGCCTGAGTCAGTCCGTATGCGCCAATCGCAATACCGATGAGCATGGGGGTACTGCCCGTGTATTGATGTGCCGATATCGAAAAAACCGGCAAGATCATGAATAAGCCCAGCATTCTCAAGGCAAATATCAACGAAAGCCCTGAAATGCTCCGCTTTTCCAGCGAGGTCAATGAGTTTGTTGTAGTTTGTTTTTGCGTCATGGTAGTCGGACAGAGTATATTGATCCGTTTGATTTTACTACGGAATCCTGATGAAAAATATAAGCGTTCCCGGGATGAAAAATATAAGCATTCGTGGGGCTCGTACCCATAACCTTAAAAATATTGACCTGGACCTGCCTAGAGATGCTCTGATTGTTATCACTGGCTTGTCTGGTTCGGGAAAATCCTCGCTTGCCTTCGACACATTATACGCAGAAGGACAGCGTCGATATGTAGAATCCTTGTCAGCATACGCCAGACAGTTCTTATCGATGATGGAAAAGCCGGATGTGGATCATATTGAAGGCCTGTCTCCTGCGATATCAATCGAGCAAAAATCCACGTCGCATAACCCGCGCTCAACGGTCGGCACCATTACCGAGATTTATGACTATTTGAGATTGTTATTTGCTCGTGCCGGTGAACCGCGCTGTCCGACACATCATCAGCCATTGGCGGCGCAAACGGTCAGTCAAATGGTCGATGCGGTGCTGGAGATGCCCGAAGGTAAACGCTTGATGTTGATTGCGCCGGTGATTCAGGACCGCAAAGGCGAGCATCGTGATGTGCTGGAAGAGCTGCGTATTAAAGGCTTCGTTCGTGCGCGAGTAAATGGTCAGGTTATCGAGCTTGATGATCCGCCCGAATTAGAATTGCGCAAAAAACACACGATTGAAGCCGTAGTAGATCGTTTTAAAGTACGCGCGGATATTCAGCAACGTTTGGCAGAATCATTTGAAACCGCGCTGGCTATGGCTGATGGCGTTGCTAAAGTGGTATCAATGGATGATGAATCTGATGAGACTTTGTTCTCAGCACGCTTTGCTTGTCCAGAATGTGGTTATTCGATTTCCGAATTAGAGCCGCGCATGTTCTCGTTTAACAATCCTGCTGGTGCCTGTCCGACCTGTGATGGTTTGGGTGTGAAGCAGTTTATTGATCCTGTGCGTGTGGTGACTCATCCCGAATTAAGTCTGGCGGCAGGAGCGATTCGTGGCTGGGACCGTCGTAATGCTTATTACTACCAACTGATGTTATCGCTGGCGGAACATTATAAATTTGATCTGGAGACACCCTTTCAGGAATTGTCCGATGATGTGCGTGAAGTCATTCTGTATGGTAGCGGCAAAACACAGATCGCCTTCAACTACATGGGTGACCGCGGTAAGACAGTGAGCCGTAAACATCCGTTTGAGGGTGTCATTCCGAATATGCAGCGCCGTTATCATGAAACAGAATCAAACAGTGTTCGTGAAGATCTGGCTAAGTTCCATTCCATTCGGGCTTGTCCAGAGTGTCACGGGGCGAGATTGACGTTGGCTTCGCGTAATGTATTTGTCAATGAAATTACATTACCTGAAGTCACGGCGATGCCGATTGGCGAAGTGAGTACTTTCTTTGAAACACTCACCTTACCGGGTAAACGCGGTGAAATTGCAGAAAAAATTGTCACTGAAATTTCGGCGCGTCTCAGCTTTTTGGTCAATGTCGGCCTTGATTATCTGAATCTGGCACGTAGTGCGGAAACTTTATCTGGTGGTGAAGCTCAGCGAATTCGTTTAGCCAGTCAGATTGGTGCCGGTCTGGTGGGGGTCATGTATATTCTGGATGAACCTTCAATTGGTCTGCATCAGCGCGATAATGACCGTCTGCTGGAAACCTTAACCCGACTACGCGATCTGGGTAATACAGTCATCGTGGTAGAGCATGATGAAGACGCGATCCGCATGGCAGATTTTGTGCTGGATATTGGTCCGGGCGCCGGTGTGCACGGTGGACAAATTGTGGCACAAGGCACGCCTGAACAAATCATGAAAAGTGAAGAGTCACTGACGGGGCAATATCTGTCAGGACGCAGAAAGATTGATGTACCGGCGAAACGTCAACAACCTCATGCGGGTCGTGTGATTGGTTTAAGAGGTGCCTGCGGTAATAATCTGAAAAATGTGGATATTGATGTGCCGATTGGTCTGATGACCTGTGTTACCGGTGTGTCTGGCTCGGGTAAATCAACGCTGATCAATGAAACCTTATTAAAACTGACCGCCAAAAATTTAAACGGTAACTCTGAAGAACCCGCACCGCATTCTGAAATTATCGGTTTAGAGCAGCTCGATAAAGTGGTGGCAATTAACCAAAGTCCGATTGGTCGTACACCACGTTCAAACCCGGCCACTTATACCGGTTTATTTACCCCGATTCGTGAGTTATTCGCTGGCACACCAGAGGCACGTTCACGTGGTTATGGTCCTGGTCGCTTTAGTTTTAATGTCAAAGGTGGCCGTTGTGAAGCGTGTCAGGGCGATGGTCTGATTAAAGTGGAGATGCACTTCCTGCCTGATATTTATGTGCCATGTGATGTGTGTAAAGGTGAGCGCTATAACCGCGAAACATTGGATATTCGTTACAAAGGCAAAACGATTACCGAAGTGCTGGATATGACCATCGAAGAAGCCAACGTCTTTTTCGAAAATATTCCGGTCGTTGCCAAAAAGTTACAGACACTGATTGATGTTGGCCTGACATATATCAAACTGGGACAAAATGCGACGACCTTGTCCGGCGGTGAGGCGCAGCGTGTCAAATTAGCCAAAGAGTTATCCAAACGTGATACCGGTAAAACCCTGTACGTATTGGATGAACCAACCACCGGCTTACACTTTTTCGATATTGAACAGCTACTGAAAGTCCTGCATAGCCTGAGAGACCGCGGCAATACCATTGTGGTGATTGAGCATAATCTGGATGTCATCAAAACCGCAGACTGGATTATTGATATGGGACCTGAGGGCGGTGCGCGTGGCGGTGAAGTGCTGGCTGTGGGTACCCCAGAAGAGGTGGCGGAACACCCGTCTTCATACACTGGCAAATATTTAAAACCCTTACTGAACTTATGAGTCTAGAACAAGAAATAAAACTTCAGGTCACCCAGGCTGAGTCTCTTCTGTTACATGAAATAGACTGGCTCAAAAAACGTTTGATCCAAGATGTGTATCAGCAGCATTTATTGAGCACTTATTTTGATACGGCTGATAAAGCCTTGATGAACTTTGGTGTGGGTCTGAGATTGCGTCAAATCGGTGAACAGTGGCTGCAAACGGTGAAATGCAGTGGAAAAGCCAGTTCTGGTTTGCATGAACGTCAGGAGTGGGAGCATGAATTAGAAGCGCCAGAGTTTGACCTTGAGCGTCTGGCTGAAACCGCTATCGCGCCATTACTGGAGCAGGAGCAGGTATGGAATGCTATTCAGCCAGTGTTCACCACAGAGTTTGAACGTGATGTTTGGTTGTTGAGGTTAGAGGCTGACACCGTGATTGAACTGGCTTATGACCGGGGCGAAGTCAGAGCGGGTGACAAACAAGTCGCGATTCATGAAATTGAATTGGAATTAAAGCAGGGGCAAATAGACATTTGCCAAAAATTAGCCGATCAGCTCAAGGCCGCTCTCCCACTTGAATACAGCAATATCAGTAAAGCGGGTCTGGGATATGGCTTGTCGCAAGGTGCTGATAAGTAAAGAATTGTTTAGAAATGTTAAGTAACAGACAAAGGCGATCTTGTCTGTTATAGTCGAACCATTGCTTCTATCAAGTTAATGATGATGCAGGGTGATTTCCCGCTTATTGCTCTGTGTTGCTTGTTTCCCCAAGCGAGAAGGAGAATCGACTATGAAGAAAAAGTGGATCGTTGTCGCCGAGAGCAGTCGTGCTCGGATTTTTTCTGTTGAGAGTCGGACTAGTCCACTCAAGGAAATAGATGACATGGTCAACACTGCCAGCCGTGCCCAGAACCAGGAATTGGTTTCTGATATGCCGGGACGAAGTTTTGATAGTCATGGTGCTGGAGGGCGTCACGCCATGGAATCCAGAACAGAACCTAAAAAGCACGAAATGCAGATGTTTGCCCATGACCTAAGTGAACGTCTGGAAAGCGCTCGCCGAACCGGTGATGTCAACGACCTGGTTTTGATTTCCCCACCCAGTTTTCTGGGGGCACTCAAGCAGCAAATGGGTGAAGTGACACAGAAATATATCAGTCAAACCATCAATAAAAACTTTATCAATAAAAGCGAACAAGAAATTCGCCAGTATTTATTTCACTAAAATTCAAGCCGGTAGCGATCGTTACCGGCTTTTTTTATCTTGTTGATAAACCGCGACCGGTTTCAAACTTCCAGGTACGAATCACGGTCAGCATATCGTTATTTTTCAGCACATCTTTGGGAATGGCGGCATAAGGCGCACCCAGTCGCACGATTTTGACGGCAGCATCATCCAAAACTTTATGTCCTGATGAACGTGATACGACGATGCCACCCGCCGGTACACTGCCATCCGGATTAATATCTACAGATAGCATCAGACTGCCACTCAGGCCTTTTTGCCTGGCTTCCTGAGGGTAGTTCATATTACCGATGCGCTCGACTTTCATTTCCCAGGCTTTCATATAGGCGGCGGCAGCAAACTCTTTGGTCGAGGCTGAAATGCGTCGCTTTTTAGGTCTTTCACTTAAGGCCTTGGTGCTTTTATCAAGTTTTTCCTGAAGCTCACTGATTTCACTTCTGGCCTGCATCATCAAATCACGGGCAGAAATTTCGGGCTTAGCCACTTCTTCAGGTTCCGTCTCAGTTTCAGTAGCGATTTCCGCTGTCTCAGTTTTTTCTACCTTGCGCTCCGCTTTTTCCTGAGTGAGCTTTTTCACTGGCTTCTCTGGTTTCGGCACTGGCTTTGCCTTGGGCTGAGGTTTGGGTTTTTGCACCTCAGGTTTCGGCTCGACCACTTTTGGCTCTGGCGGTGTTGGTTCTGGTGCTGGTGGTTGAACGGCGACGGTTTCCGTCTCGGTAACCGTTTCTGTTTTTTGCACTGGCGGTGGTGCCGAAGGTTGGTCTTCAGTTAGCGGTACAGGTATGTCTTTTGTCGGCACTGGAGTAGGCGTATCAAGTTCACCGCCGCCTTCATTATTTGCCTGAGCCAGAAAGTCCGCTTCTTCTGGCTTGATTTTGTCTTGTTGTTTCACTAGCGTGATATCAAGATTGTTCGCTGGTGCGTTCGTGGGCTTAGAAAACACATCAAAGCTCACACCCAGCACAATCACCAGATGCAGGATGACTGAAAACAGCAGAGTAAAAATGAGTCGATCTGATGATGCGCTGGTTGCCATAGCTATGGAGTCGTTGTTGAGCCTATTTCACGTAAAATCGGTTGAGTTGATTTGTCAGTAAAATGAATTTTTTTCTGCATGGACGGGGTCATTTCAACTTGACCATCGGCACGAACAATCATCACTTCCTTAATACCCATTGAGGCGGCAATTTCCGGCCAGTCTTTACCAGCCACAATTAATGCTGTCGCTGCGGCATCGGCACGGGCGGCCTGCTGATGAATCACTGTCGCAGAAATATTATCGCGTGCGGGGTAACCGGTTCTTGGATCCAGAATATGAGGATAGCGTTTGCCTTCATAGGTAAAGAAACGTTCATAGTCACCCGAAGTAAATACGCTTTCGTCACCGAAAACGGCGACAGAGGCGATCATGGCAGCTTCTTTTCTTGGATGGCGGATACCAATCACCCAAGGACGGTTGCCGTGTTTACCGATAGCGCGTAAATCACCCCCAATATTGATAATGGCATTATTCACGCCTTGTTTTCTCAGGGCATCAATGGCGGCATCAACCGCAGTGCCTTTGGCAAAACCACCGAAGCCCAGTTTTACCATCGAATTATCACAGGTCAGAATATTATCCTTAATATGGATATCGTCCATGGTGGGGGCCGCTTTTAACCAGGCATCGATTTTATCTTGAGCTGGTGGTGGACGTGACTCAAACCAGTCATCACGATGGTAACCCCAAAGTTCAAATAATTTACCGGCAGCCGGATTAAACAGGTTATGACTTTCCTTGGCATAGGTCGCTGCCTCTTCAATAACTGTGGCCACTTCTGGTTTGATTTCGACTGGTTCGCCGTTTGCAATTGCTTTATTGATACGGGTTAAGGTGCTGGGTTTCCATGCATGCCAGGTTTCATTAATGTTATCGAAGGAGTCTTCCAGATCGGTCACTGTTTTCTCGGCAGTGTCAGCATCCACACCGTAAAGGCTGACATCAATTTCAGTGCCGAAGGCATAAAATTTTGCCTGGCGAGCAGCTTCTTCCTGTTCGCCGCAAGCTGTGAGTAATAAGGTCGTTAAGATAAATAAAAGGGGTATCAGTTTCATGGTAGAAGTTTGTCTATTGCAGTCATAAGATCGGCACCAATATTGATGCCAAATTGTCGATCAAGTTCACGGATACAGGTCGGACTAGTGACATTTATTTCGGTCAGATAATCACCAATCACGTCGAGCCCGACAAAAATTAAGCCTTTTTCGCGGAGTTTGGGGCCGACCTGCTCGCAGATCCAACGATCCCTGTCGGTCAATGGCCGGCCTTCAGCGCGTCCCCCTGCAGCAAGGTTGCCACGAGTTTCACCTTCAGCTGGGATGCGGGCCAGCGCGTAAGGCACCGGCTCACCGTTAATAAGTAAAATGCGTTTGTCGCCGTCTTTGATAGCCGGCAAATACTTTTGCGCCATCACCGAACGTCGCCCGTGTTCTGACAGCGTTTCGACGATAACTGAGAAATTGGGATCGCCTTGATTGATGCGGAATATAGACGCGCCACCCATGCCATCAAGCGGCTTAAGAATAATATCGCTATGTGTTTGCTGGAAGGCTTTTATCAGATGTTTTTGGCGTGTCACCAAGGTCGGAGGACAGCATTGTGGAAACCAGGCGGTAAACAGTTTTTCATTCGCATCACGCAGGCTTTGCGGATCATTGATGATAAGCACGCCAGCAGCCTGTGCTTGTTCCAGCAAGTAAGTGCTATAAATATATTCCATATCAAACGGCGGATCTTTGCGCATCAGAATCGCATCTACATCGGTGATAGGACGGGTGACTTTTTCACCCAGTTCAAACCAGTACTCTGGATCATCGAACACACGAAGACTGCGCATTTCAGCAAATACCTTGCCCTCTGACAGAAAAAGATCTTGTTGTTCCATATACAAAATCTGCCAGTCACGCTGCTGCGCAGCCAGCATCATCGCGAGACTGCTGTCTTTTTTGGTATTAATCCGATCGATCGGATCCATAACGATGCCAATGGTTCGTTGCATAGTCACTCTCATGATTACCTGACTCAGGGGGTGAATTGTACCTGAATGGCGGCGATGGAGTGGCGAGGAAAATATGTGCTTAGGCTTTGTGCTAACAGATTTATCTGTTGTCGACCTCTACAGTCAGCTCGGTATTCGCTATAATCCCGTATGTTTTGACTTTGGATTGTGAAATCGAGCTAATGACTAAGACAGCGGTGATGAAGGCGGAAACGCCAAGAACCTTTCAGGAACTGATCCTCAGGCTGCAACAGTACTGGGCTGAGCAGGGCTGTGTGCTTCTTCAACCATACGATATGGAAGTGGGTGCCGGGACATTCCATCCAGCCACATTTTTGCGCGCAATTGGTCCGGAGCCATGGAGTGCTGCTTATGTTCAGCCTTCACGTCGTCCGACCGATGGCCGTTATGGTGAAAACCCGAACCGATTACAGCACTACTATCAGTTCCAGGTTGTGTTAAAACCATCGCCTATTAACATTCAGGAGCTGTATTTAGGTTCGCTGGAAATGCTGGGGTTGGATACCGCTATCCATGACGTACGTTTTGTCGAAGATAACTGGGAATCACCCACGCTAGGTGCCTGGGGACTAGGTTGGGAAGTCTGGTTGAACGGTATGGAAGTCACGCAGTTCACCTATTTCCAACAGGTGGGTGGACTCGAATGTCGCCCCGTTACTGGTGAAATTACATATGGTCTGGAACGTATTGCTATGTACCTGCAAGGTGTGAGCAGTGTCTATGACTTAATCTGGGCAGATGGTCCTATGGGGAAAGTCACCTACGGTGATGTGTTCCACCAAAACGAAGTCGAAATGTCGACCTACAACTTCGAACATGCCGATGTGGAAAGTTTATTCACCACATTCGATACCTGTGAACGCGAAAGTCAGCGCATGATAGAAGCAGGTTTACCTTTGCCTGCCTATGAGTTGGTACTAAAAGCGTCACATACATTCAACCTATTAGATGCAAGAAAAGCCATTTCCGTGACAGAAAGACAGCGATTTATCCTCCGTGTCCGTACTTTGGCCAGAGCCGTTGCTCAGGCGTATTACGACAGACGTGAGTCATTAGGTTTCCCAATGGTTCAGTCAGCAGATAAGGAGGTGCAATCATGAGTCAGGCATATCAGGATCTGCTTATCGAATTAGGTACAGAAGAATTACCACCAAAAGCATTGCTGAAATTAAGTCAGGCGTTTCAACAGGGTATCGAGCAGGGGCTAAAAAGTGCTGAGTTAAGCTTTGATGTAATTCGTGCCTACGCGACTCCAAGACGTTTGGCCTTGGTGATTTCGAAGTTACAAACCCAGCAAGACGATTTAACAGTAGAACGCCGTGGACCGGCTGTGACGGCGGCATTTGACGAAGATGGTAACCCGACCAAAGCGCTACAAGGCTTTGCTCGCTCTTGTGGTGTGGATGTCGATGATTTAGAAACCATGCAGACGGATAAAGGCGCGTGGCTAATTTTTAAACAACAACAAAAAGGCGCTGAAACCGCCAGTTTGCTGCCAGAGATTATTCAACAATCACTCAACGCTTTACCGATTCCCAAGCGTATGCGTTGGGGAGACTTGCCGGGTGAGTTTGTCCGACCTGTGCATTGGTTGGTGGTATTGCTGGGCGATGATGTTGTTCCCGTCAATTTGTTAGGGGTGAATTCAGACCGCTTCACGGTCGGTCACCGTTTCCACCATCCACAGCCTATCCGTATCAGTACACCGATGACCTATGCGCCACAACTGGAAAGTGAAGGTCACGTAATGGTCGACTATGAAGCTAGAAAACAGGCGATTCATGGACAAGTAAATGAACTGGCGGCCAGCCTCGGTGGTGATGCTGTGATTAATCCGGATCTGCTCGATGAAGTGACGGGATTAGTGGAATGGCCAGTAGCCCTGGCAGGTAACTTTGACCCGCGTTTTCTGGAATTACCCGCTGAAGCGTTGATTTCATCAATGGAAGGTCATCAGAAATATTTTGCTGTACGGGCGAAAAACGGTGATTTATTACCGCATTTCATCACCATCTGTAATATCGCCAGTCAGGATCCGGCACAAGTGATTGCTGGCAATGAACGTGTCATTTTGCCGCGCTTGAGCGATGCCGCGTTTTTCTGGGAAACCGATCGTAAATTGCCACTGGCACAACGTCAGGAACAATTAAAAACCATCGTGTTCCAGAATAAGCTTGGAACGGTCTATGACAAATCTCAGCGTGTTGCAGCCTTAGCCGCCAGTATTGCCCAGCAGATGGGTAGTGAGGCTCAATTAGCAGAGCGTGCTGCGTTATTAGCCAAATGTGATCTTGTTACAGAGATGGTTGGTGAATTCCCAGAGCTACAGGGCATTATGGGCCGTTATTACGCGCAATTGGATGGTGAGCATGCCGATGTCGCTGAAGCGCTGGATGAGCAATATCGTCCACGCTTTGCCGGTGATGATTTGCCTCAAACGGCTAGCGGTATTGCTGTCAGTCTGGCTGAAAAGCTGGATACCATAGTGGGATTATTTGGTATTGGTCAGCCACCTTCAGGTGTGAAAGACCCGTTTGCTTTACGACGTGCTGCTTTAGGCGTGCTGCGGATTATTATCGAAAATCAGTTATCGCTTGATCTGTCTCGTTTAGTCACAGAAGCGGCAAATAACTTTGTTGATATCCTGACTGAAGATGAGGTGACAACGCAGGTCATGCAGTATTTTTATGACCGCTTGCGTGGTTATGTTATCGATCAAGGCGCTAAAGCCGATGAATACGAGTCAGTGCTGGCAGTATCACCAACGCAACCTCTAGACTTTATGCAGAGAATGAAGGCGGTGGCTGAATTTAGAAAACTGGAACAAGCTGAGTCTCTGGCCGCCGGTAATAAACGTATTGGTAATATCTTACGTAAAAATGAGGCTGAGCAGGAAGGCTTGAGTGTTGATACAAACTTATTAGCCGAACCTGCCGAAAAAGCATTGGCCGATCAGGTTGTGGCTGCACAACAAGCGTTGAAACCACTCTATTCAGCTTCTGATTATGCGGGTGTTTTAAATTATCTCGCCGGCATGCGTGAAACCATCGATGCTTTTTTTGAGCAAGTCATGGTAATGTCTGATGACGAGGCAGTAAGAAACAATCGCTTAGCCTTACTCAATCAAACCCGGGCACTATTTCTGGGCGTCGCCGATATTTCCTGCTTGCAGGAGTAACAGGAGCAATTATGTCGCTGATTATTCTGGACCGAGATGGCGTCATTAATCATGATTCGGATGATTTTATAAAAAATCCGGCAGAATGGGAGCCGATTGAAGGCAGCCTCGAAGCGATTGCTCGCTTAAATTATGCGGGATACCGGGTGGTGGTGATTACCAATCAGTCGGGTATCGCGCGTGGTTTATTTGATGTGGAAACCTTAAATCGTATTCATAGCAAAATGCGTCGGATGCTGGCTCAGGTCGGCGGCAAAATTGAGGCGATCATGTTTTGTCCTCATGGTCCGGAAGATGACTGTCAGTGTCGTAAACCTCAGAACGGTTCGTTTGTGGATTTAGCTCATCGTTTACGAGTGAATCTGGAAAATGTGCCTGCAGTGGGGGATTCCTTACGTGATATTCAGGCAGCGATGTTGTCACAAGCCCGACCTATCTTGGTCAAAACCGGCAAAGGTGAACGAACCCTGGCTGCAGGCATTCCGGATGGTGTTGAGGTTTATGAAGATTTGGCGAGTGTCGCCACGGCCCTATTAGAACGCAAACTGCAATGATCTATATTCGCTCCACTATTTTCTTTATTTTACATGCTGTTACAGCCGTATTGTTTTCCTGTTTAGGCGTTCTGTTATGGCCATTACCGTTTAAATGGCGTTATGCCGTGGTCAGCCAGTGGGCAAAATCCAATATCTGGCTATTGGACAAAATTTGTCAGGTAAAGCTTGAGGTCGAAGGTCGCCAAAATATAGGCGATAAGCCCGCTGTGATTATTTGTAAACATCAATCCTCATGGGAAACGCTGGCATTACAGGCTGTTTTTCCACCTCAGGTATGGGTATTGAAACGTGAATTATTCTGGATTCCGTTTTTTGGTTGGGGGCTAGCTTCTCTAAACCCTATTGCTATAGACCGCAAAGCTGGGAGAAAAGCGCTGAATCAAGTGATAGAACAGGGCTTGGATCGCTTAAGCTCTGGTGCTTGGGTGGTTATTTTTCCTGAAGGCACAAGAATAGCGAAAGGTTATATTGGTCGCTTTGGTATTGGCGGTGCCAGACTTGCAAAAGAAACCGGATATCCTGTTATTCCGGTGTGTCATGATGCCGGTAAATCATGGCCTAAACATGGGTTTTTGAAATATCCCGGTGTGATAAAAATGACGATAGGCAAAAAGATGGCTACTGATAGCCTCTCTGCAGCCGAGTTAAATCAACAGTTGTTTGACTGGATGGAACTGCAACAGACCAAACTGGAAGGGAAGAAACCGATGCTTCTGGATAAAAAGAAAGAACAATAAGGTGGCGACTGTGGCGAGAGCAGAAGGCATTTTACGAGTACTAATTATTGATAGTTCTTTGACGGATGCAGACGTGATTGTCAATGTGCTGCGTAGTGCTGGTCATGCTGTGCGGGCGACAAGGGAAGACAAGCCTGCCGCGATTGAAAAATTGTTATCAGCCCAGAATTGGGAACTCATCTTATGCCGCGAGCATGTCGCTGATGTCCAGCCGATGGATATCCTCAATCTGATTCAACATTTAGATAAAGATTTGCCTTGTATCATCATTACCGATGATAAAACACATGAAGCTGACTATTTCACAACAAACGCGAAAGATATTGTGTTGTTTGAGGATAAACAGCGCCTGCAATTTGTGATTAATCGTGAGATTGATAATCTTTTCATAAGACGTCTGGCACGACGTAATGAACGAGCGCTCAGAGAAAGTGAGAAGCGCTCCAAAACGCTTTTAGATAGCTCCAGAGATGCTGTTGCTTATATGCATGAAGGAATGCATATTTATGTGAATCAAGCCTATTTAGATCTGTTTGGTTATCAGGAATCAGAAGATGTTGCCGGATTGCCTATTCTCGATTTATTCAGTGCTGATGATCATCCTAAGTTTAAAGCTGTATTCAGACAATTTACGGAACAACCAGATGCACCACCCGTGACCTTGATGGGGAATGGGCTTACGGCAGATGGTGTCACGTTTAAAGCAGAAATTCAGTTCAGTCATGCGCGGGTAGAAGGTGAGGACTGCACACAGGTTGTTATTCGTGATGATACGGTAATTAATGAGCAAGCGGCTCCTGTGGTCACGCTTGTTGATGAGCATGATCAGCTCACCGGCTTATACAACCGTAGCCGCTTTATTGATGAGTTGGAAAAAACGGTTCGTCGTGCTGCAGAGGGAGAAGGGGATGCACAGCTTTTATATCTGACACTGGATGACTTTTTATCCATTAAAGAAAAAGTGGGATTAGGTACCAGTGAAGTTATTCTAAAAAGCGTGTCTGACTTGTTACAGAATAATCTTGCCGAACATGAAATTATCGGCCATTACGGTGATCAGGTCTTTACGATAATTGTCCCTCATCATGATGATGCCTATGTTGATGAGCGAGCTGAATCTTTCCGCAGAACCATTGATGATTATGTATCACATGTATCAGGTAAAACGATTGACTTACACTGTAGTGTCGGTATCGCCCGAATCAATGAAAGTCAGCTAACTGCTGAAGCGGTATTAGAAAATGCAGATAGTGCGGCGATGAAAGCGCAGCATTTAGGCGGCAATCAGGTGATGCGTTTCCATGCTCAAACCAGTGAAATTGAACAACAGTCGAGCGAAGTCTGGCACAAACAGCTGCAAACAGCACTGCAGGAAGATAAGTTCACCTTGTTTTATCAACCTATTGTGAGTTTACACGGCGAAGAACAGGAATTTTATGAGGTACTACTCCGACTCCAGGTGAATGATGAATTTATTGCTGCGGATAAATTTATTCATCATGCCGTTCAGTTAAAAATGATGACGGAAATTGATAAATGGGTAATTCGAAGTGCGTTAAAGGCATTAACCATTCATCGTCAACGGTTTCCTAAAACACGCTTCTTTATCAAGTTATCTGAACAAAGTCTGCATGAAGAAGCTTTTGTTGATTGGTTGTCTGCGTCATTATCCGCTCAACAGCTGACAGCTCGGTCTCTCATTTTTGAAGTAAGTGAGACAATGGCAATTGATAATGTTGAGCAAGTGAGTCATGTTATCGAGCGTTTACAGAGTTTAGGCTGTGAGTTTGGTCTGGAACATTTCGGCTCCGGCATCGATTTCTCCAATAGTCTGAAAGCGTTTAATGTCGATTATTTAAAGATCAACGGCACGTTTGTCGAAAATATGGCACATGATGCTGAAAATCAGGCGGCCGTTAAAGCGATTATTGAGATGACAAAAGAAGCGGGTAAACGCTCGATCGCTGAGTTTGTATCTGATGCTAATAGTCTAGCTCTATTGTGGCGTTTAGGCGTAGATTATGCCCAAGGCTATTATATTCATGAACCGTCAGCAGAGATGAACTATAACTTTGAAGATGATGAGCTTTAACGTAAAAAAAGCCGGGCTTGCCCGGCTTTTTTATTGATCATTATCGGTTTCCACGTAAGGCGTTGATGCGCTCTTCTAACGGTGGATGCGTCATGAAGAGTGCTGACAGGCCACCCCCTTTGCCTCCGGAAATACCCATAGCGTGAAGCTGATCAGGTAACGGTTCGGTTGATGTGCCTGCTAAGCGTTGCAGTGCGGCCACCATCTTGGGAGCGCCGACCAGACTGGCAGCACCGGCATCAGCTCTGAATTCACGCTGACGGCTGAACCACATCACGATGATACTCGCCAGAATACCAAGCACTAGCTCGGCAATAATTGAAGTGATCCAGAATGCCGGGCCATGGCCACGTTCTACCTTAAATACGGTTCTATCGACGAGATGACCAATGACGCGAGATAAAACAATAACAAAGGTGTTCACGACACCCTGAATTAAGGCCATTGTCACCATATCCCCGTTAGCGATATGGCTTACCTCATGAGCCAGTACGGCTTCTACTTCATCCTGAGTCATGGATCGCATAAGACCTGTGCTTACGGCAACAAGTGCATTATTTTTGTTCGCACCGGTTGCGAAGGCATTCGGTTGTGGAGAGTTGTAGATAGCGACTTCTGGCATACCAATATTCGCTTGTTGTGCTAAGCGTTTAACGGTATTGACCAGCCAGCGTTCGGTGTCATTTTTAGGTTGCTCAATGACCTGGGCGCCTGTCAGATGTTTAGCTGTCCATTTTGAGATAAGCAGCGAAATGATCGAGCCACTGAAACCAATAACGGCTGCATAGATAATCAAGGCATTCATATCAAGGCCTGCACCTTGCTCATCCAATAGACTGTCAATGCCCAGCAATCTCATTGTAATGCTTAATACGGCGAGTACAGCTATATTAGTGCCAAGAAAAAGTAATATGCGTTTCATGCATTCAATCCTGTCTTAATGAGTCATGGTTAATATGGGTAGAGCCCCTGCTATTTTCAAGCAGGATAAAGACAATTTTTCACTATCTCAGTTTCCAGTTGATGACGAATATTCTGGCACGCATGTTCGAACTCAGTATCGATGACTAATGTACAGATAGGTTGACCTGAATGAATCATCTGCTGGTCAGAAGGAATATCGTGAGCCTGAGGTGGCCAGTTTGCTTTTTCACGAACACGATAATTTTTATCAGCAAACAAGTAAGATAATGTTCGTATGCTATGTTTTTGTATGTCTTGATAAGCTAGATTATCTGCCTGGGTGCTCATACAAGCCTGAATATGTCTGCGTAAAATATCACCTGAGTTGGAATAGAGTTCTGCTGAGGCAGATAGCCTTGGATTCAATTCAAGAATGTAGATATTGTCTGCCTCATCGATTAGAAAATCGAGACTGCCAAACCCTTTAAAACCCGTTGCTGTAATCAGTTGCTGTAACGCTGTGCTTACTTTTTGTTGTGAAGATGGATTGAGAGCAATCTGGTTAGTAAGCTGTTGTAAGGTGAAGGTGTGTTTGTCATGAATCTGTTCATTAAAACCAAGGACTGAAGCAGCCTTTCCATCAGCAATAAAGCTTACTGAAGCAGATTTACCTTCGATATATTCCTGGAAAATCACCTGTTCATCAGAGTAAAGATTGGAGTGTTTAATATGTGTTCCCCCACAACTCTTCATATCCTTACTGAGCCAGCGCCTTTTATTTTTGTCTGGAGGGCTGATGAGGTGAGTTTCAGGATAAGGAATACCTAGTCTGTCGAGTAATGGAAAAAACTGATCAGATGAGCGTAGTTGTTCAAAAGTATGGAAGGTATTGCCTAATGGTTGAATATGAGGGGGTAACTGTTCCAGAACAGGGTAAAAACGTTCGATTCCAGCGCCACAAATCAACATACACGGCTGCTGTTGGCTCAGAGAATCAAGCGATGAGAGCAAGGAGGCTATTGTGAGTTTATCTAACGAAGGTAAGCGAACCAGTCGATTTGAAACGCGCTGGGTATCTGTATCTGCAAAACAGTCCGCTACCCAGGTTTGGTAACCGAGTTGGGCCGCGGACTGTGCAATAAATCGAGCAGTTTGCGCAAATATGAGTAAAGGTAACTGCTCTTGTGGCATAGCCTGACTGTGTTAAACCAGTTTACGCGCACCTTCAAAAGCATTACGGAAATCAAGATATACAGGTTTTTCTGATTCTAGGGTTTCTCTCAGTAAAGCTTGCTGTAATTTGTATTTGACATCACCAATAGCCAAGGCTCCAATCCCTACTGCATCAGGTGAATTCGTAGCATGAGCCAGAGGTGCACCAAAGTCCATTAATTTAACGCCTTCAATACCCAGAGGTGAAACCGCATTGACATCACCAGCGACTTTGAGTTTTGTCGCATCACGAAGTACAGAAGCATTTAACACTTGAACACCGGCTTTTGCCGCACAGAAAACGATATCTGCATCAGATAATAGACGAGCCTTGTCAGCATCAGATGCTGCCGTTGTTCCACGTAAATCGACGCCGTAACGTTTTTTAGCTTCTGCTGCGAATTCAAGTGCTGTATCAATAGAAAAGTGATCAACAATCGCAGTTTCAGCGCCTTGGAGTGCAGCAATGACTGCTGTGGCAATACCTACTGGACCTGTTCCACCAAATACAACGGCTTTAGCCCCTTTTAATTCTTGCTGAAATTTGCTTTTTAGTTCACGTTCGACACAAGCAACCAAAGCTGCTGCAGTGGTAAATGCACCACTTGGATCTGCAAATACTGAAATTTCAAATGGTGGCACCATCGATTTTTTGGCTGAATCCAGCATGTCCATGGCTAATCCGATATCACGGCCACCAATGAACATTCCTGTTTTTTTCACGCCAGAAGGGCCACGGGAAAATATGGCGTCTTGAGTTAATCCTGCGACTTCACTCAACTCAACATGAGAGTATGGAATGAGTACATCATAACCAGCGTCTAACGCCATGTTAATGTCAAAAGGGCTGTTATGCTTCATTGGATTGAGCATGTGAATAATCGAACGTTTGGACATAATTAATCCTTATAATAAAATCAAATTACGGCTGGAGTTGTGATAATAGCCACACTTACATAGAGGATTCAATAACTGCACCATGATTATCAGCAGATGTCTGAATAAAGATGGGGGCGTTACCATCCGAAAAAGTGGTTTTGGCAAACTGGGTAAGATGCTCGATTAATTGTTTTGCCTTAGCCTCATTTTCGACAAAGATACAGCCAGTTGGTCCCCATGAGCTCTGTGCTACTCCTGAATGACCTAATCTTTGTGCTTCTAATAAGCAAGATTCAACTCGCTTGCTGGTATATCTTCCACCCTGTGCTTTTGCAAAATGATCACCAATTAAAGCTTGAATATCGGTGACTGCTTTGCCAAAGTCATCACAAGACTTCTCTATGAGTGCAGGTAACAAGCACATCAATGTCAAATGGCTAATTAATCGTGCATTTTCTTGAGGGAAAATAGGTAGTTCATGGAACGCTTGTACCTCGGCAGTGCCATGTATACCTTGATGATGAGGATCCATAACCAATACTATTTTCCAGTCTGCCGGATAATCCATATGAGCCAGAATAGGAGGTACAGTCTGATTTGGTTTTAATCCACCATCAATCACAAACCCGCCATGATCAAAAGTAGCAATGCCGATACCTGAGCGTTTCCCCCTACCTAGCTGCTTCGCGATAGAGGGTGTGGAGATTGATATACCATGAAATTTGGCAAGGGCCGTACCTACAGTTAAGGCCAGTTGTGTCCCAGACCCCAGACCTGAGTGCTCAGGAATGGTTTGTTTTACACAAATATTGATGCATCGGTTTGCTGAAGGAATCTGACTACCGATACTTTCATAAAAACGTTCGCAAATTTGCCTGATTTTCAGTTTCAAATTATCCGTCAGGTCTTTACCTTGAATAAGGAAGTTCTCAGCGGGGGATATTTGAATGATGGTGTGATGGCTATTGATCGCCACGCCGATACTACCGAACTTGCGACCAATTTCAGCATTTAAATCAAGAAATCCCAGATGGAGCCTGGCCGGAGCCTGAACGGTAACAGATGACATTGCCGTCAGGCTTTCAGCTTCAGCAGTTTGTTGTTTCACTGTTCGTTTTCAGCAGTTTGTTGTTTCACTGTTCGTTTTCAGCAGTTTGTTGTTTCACTGTTCGTTATCAATCTTGCAGGCAATGTCGTAAATCGTGGTTTCATCCAAAAAGGCATCATTACTTTCAAAAAGTGAAGCGATAGCGCCACGGTGGACTTTCATTTTGAAGTTACCAATGGCAATTGCGCCGTAGTAACGCATGCCATTTTTCTCTGTGCCATTATCCATAACTTCCATACCTGCCACACCGAGGGGAGGTACAGCGTTAACATCAGCAACAACTTCAATAGAGGTATTGTTTTCCAGTGCCATTTCCGGCACAACACAGACACCCGCCGGGCCGGCAGCAATCACAACATGAGCATCAGATAAGACACGTTTAACCGCTTCATCACTGCGTGTTTCACCTGGAAGAACCTCAACACCGTAATGTTCTTTCATTTCTTTGACGGTCGCTTTACTTCTTTCCATGCTGCGGCACGTTAAAGTCACTTTTTTTGCACCTTCTCTCAGCATATAAAGTGCAGTACGTTGGCCAACAGGGCCTGAACCTAAAATAACAACGTTTTTATCTTTCACATCGTAATCTGTTAGCACTTTTCGGGCGATAGCCGCGGCAGTGGTATTTGAGCCGTTAGGATCAAGCATAACCGATACGCTGACTGGACCAAAAAACGCTTTTTTAACTGCTTTACCAACCAGATCGCTGGCAGGGACATTTGAGCCACCGATGAAAATCGCGCTATTTTTTAAGTTTTTACCGCCACGAGTAAAAATCATGCCGTGGACATGTGGTGTGACATTGTCACGTGTCGCGCCGCCATGAGCAATAATGTTATCGACTCCAGCATCATAAGCCACTGCTTGGTCGAAGGTGCTGGCAACTGGATCGGTATCCAAGTGCAATAACAATTTTTTCATTTGGCTATCTCCCGCCTGTATTAATAGTGTCTGAATGAATAAGAAATTCTACCTGATGTTGCTCTTGTGTGAAAATAAAGCGTTTTTCGTCTATCTGCGATGGCGGAAGATGGTGAAGAATTCATGTAATATGTCTACCTAATTCTGTATCAAAATCAGGATAAGTGGAACTTAATACTATAAGGCTGAGTCACAACTCATCCAAACTGATGAATAATAATTTATAGGAGAGAATGAATGAAGATTGCTGGAGCTGCTACGTTGTTTGCTACAGGTTTGGCGTTACTGCCAACAATGGCAATGTCCAATGATTTTTCTACGGTAACCCGTGTACATTTTGTGATGGATTGTATGGAAGCTAATCCTAAAATGAATGTTTATGAAGGTGTTCATAAATGTTCTTGTGTGGCGGATAAAATGGCAGAAGCCTTTTCCGAAAAAGAGTTTGAAGATATTAGTGCTGGCTTTATGTACAAGAACCTACCTGCTGATAAAGGGGCGGAGTTCAGAGACGACAAAGGCCTTAAGAAAGGTTTAAAACTTTTCGAACAAGTGAATGAAACAGCTTATAAAGAGTGTCGTATTCACAATTAATAAATGTTCAAATAAAAAAGGCCGCTTAAGCGGCCTTTTTTATTTGTGGTTCGGTTAAATGTCTTTTTCTATTTCAAACTCTTCTGATTGAGTATCACGTACTTTCGCTTCTAATTTTCCATGTTCTTCAGGTGTGAATGTGAATCGAAGACTTGGATCTTCACTGATAGATATTCCAGCATCAACACTTATTAAGGGTTGACCGTTATAGCTGATATCAATTTTATCCACATAATGTGCCGGTATGTATTTACGTGCCTTTTGATCAAATTGTAGTCCGTTGTAGTTGGGATGACTGATGATCATCTGCGCCTGAACCGGTTCACCGATGGTTGGTTGACGCATTCTTAGCTTCATTTTGCCTAAACGTGCTAATGCGGCGGCGGCATCTTTGCCAGCAGGAGCACTACAGCCACCAGAGGCTTTCACAAAGCGCGACACCATATATAAACTGCCGTCGTTCATTTCGGCGACAGCGCGAACATAGGTATATTGATCAACCCGCATTCGAGTTGATAAATCCACGCTACCTAAGTTCGAGGAAAGGTGGAACTTTGCCGAGTAAGGCATCGGGTTGTTATCAATAAATACGTATATGTTTTCTATGTAATTATCTTTTGTTTGTGGTTTTAATGATTTTATCGTGATTGGAACAATGGCTGCGTCTTCAGCACGTTTTGGTGCTTCCAAAACTAATACATCATTTGCATCATCTTGTATTGTTTTGTCACCAAAGTAAGTTTGTTTAAGCGCAGGCCATACGGGTTCTTCCGGCGTCGCTGCCATGATCGAGTAACTACCCATGAGTAAGGCCAAACCCACTAGTGTTATTGTTGATAATCGATTAAACATTTTTCTCTCCCAATAAGTCGTTATTGTTATTGTAAGATTTTTGAGAAGTTATGTATGGGAAAAGTTCCTTGTTCTGCTTGTGTCGGCTGATATCACGAAATTACTTGGTTAAAACTAGATATCTTCGTTTCCATAAAAGCATTAGGGCGCAGTGGTTCTGTAAATATTCGTCCATTGATCAGAATCGCGATATATGGGCTTTCAACTGGTACAATATCGGCCTTTATTGAATCAATCCAGTTGAGAGTTTCTAACATGACTATACGTACCCGTTTTGCACCAAGTCCAACAGGTTATCTACATGTTGGTGGGGCGAGAACAGCCTTGTTTTCCTGGCTTTACGCCCGTAAACATGGTGGTCGATTTGTACTTCGCATTGAAGATACCGATCTTGAACGTTCGACGGATGAATCTGTACAAGCGATTCTCGATGGTATGTCCTGGTTGGGGCTCGATTATGATGAAGGGCCTTTTTATCAAACTCAACGTTTCGATCGTTATAAAGAAATCATTCAGCAGCTGATGGAACAAGGTGATGCTTATTATTGCTATTGTTCTAAAGATGAATTGGAAGATATGCGTGAAAAGCAACGCGCCAACAAAGAAAAGCCTCGCTATGACGGGCGTTGCAGACATTTAACAGCACCTAAACCTGGCATTGACCCTGTTATTCGCTTCAAAAATCCAACATCCGGCAGTGTTGTGGTGAAAGATATGATTAGAGGTGATGTCGAATTTAAAAATGCTGAGCTGGATGATTTGATTATTGCACGTCCTGATGGCACCCCCACGTATAACCTAACTGTCGTTGTCGACGATATGGATATGCAGATGACCCATGTAATACGTGGTGACGATCATCTCAATAATTCACCCAGACAAATTAATATCTTCAACGCTCTTGGTGCTGAACCACCGAAGTTTGCTCATGTGCCGATGATCTTGGGTGATGATGGTGCCAGATTGTCAAAACGCCACGGCGCGGTAGGTGTCATGAGTTATCGCGATCAAGGTTATCTACCAGAAGCATTATTAAACTATTTAGTGAGACTGGGTTGGTCACATGGTGATCAGGAAGTGTTTTCGATACAAGAAATGATCGAGTTTTTTGATATTGAGGATGTTAACAGAGCAGCTTCTAGTTTTAATACTGAGAAGCTACTGTGGTTGAACCAGCAATATATCAAAAATAGTCCTGCATCCCATATTGCAAAACATTTGGCTTGGCATATGGAGCAACGGTCAGTCGACTTGTCTGCAGGGCCTACGCTTGAGCAAATTGCTGAGCTCTATCAGGAACGTGCAAAAACGCTTGTCGAAATGGCTGATAGCAGTATTTTCTTCTATGAAAAAGTCAGCAGCTATGATGAGAAGGCAGCAAAGAAAAACCTGAACCAGACGAGCTTACCTTTGTTGCAAGATATGAAAACACGCTTATCACAAATTACAGATTGGCTTGCAGAACCCATCCATACAGAAATAAAAGTCTGTGCCGAAAAGCATGAAGTAGGTATGGGGAAAGTTGCCCAGCCAATCAGGGTGGCTATCACAGGAAATACAGTGTCACCTTCATTGGATGTGACACTCCAATTACTGGGTCGTGAGCGCACATTGGAAGCAATCGAACTAGCTATTGACTGGATTCTTAATCAGGACTAAAACAGGACTAAAAACCTGTACCAAGTAAAAAAGATATAAATTTCATCCACTTATGCTTTCGGGAAAAAATTCCCGAAAGTTATAAGTAAAATATCATAAAAAAGATGGGAAATATGCTTGACTAACGTTTTCTTCAAGATTATTGTTGCCCTACGCATGAGGTTCAACACTGAACAATTTTCGTGTCGTATATAACTAGAAAGCAATAAAGAGGAAAACTTTATGAAGCTGAAAACTTTATCAATCGCAATGATGACATTAGCTGTTCCAGGTCTGGCAGTAGCTGATGAATTATTGGAAATGCAAAAAGATGAAAACAACTGGGTTATGCCAGCAGGTAACTATGCGAATACACGTTACTCTGAATTAACACAAATCAACAAAGACAATGTCAAAGATTTAAACATGGCATGGTCTTTCTCAACCGGTGTTTTACGTGGTCACGAAGGTAACGCTTTGGTTATCGACGGTACTATGTACGTTCACACACCATTTCCAAACATCGTTTATGCGTTGGACTTAAACAACGACGGTGCGATCAAATGGAAATATGAACCCAAACAAAACTACGATGAAACAGTACCTGTTATGTGCTGTGACACGGTTAACCGTGGTTTAAGCTATGGCGATGGAAAAATCTTCCTGAACCAAGCGGATACAACATTAGTTGCTCTGAATGCCGCTGATGGTAGCGTAGTTTGGTCTGACAAACGTGATGATCCAAAACGTGGTGCGACTAGCACTGCAGCAGCTCACGTATTCAAAGATAAAGTCATCGTCGGTATTTCAGGTGGTGAGTTTGGTGTACGTGGTTACGTTCAAGCCTATGACTTAGATGGTAACGTTAAATACAAAGCGTACAGCACGGGTCCTGATGAAGAAATGTTAGTTGATCCAAGCAAAACCATGTCTATGCTGAAACCAGTTGGCAAAGATTCATCTTTGAAAACTTGGCAAGGTGACCAATGGAAAATTGGTGGTGGTACAACATGGGGTTGGTATTCATACGATCCTGATCTGAACATGTTCTACTACGGTAACGGTAACCCATCAACTTGGAACCCGGTTCAACGTCCTGGTGACAACAAATGGTCAATGTCTCTATGGGGTCGTGACTTAGACACCGGTATGGCGAAATGGGTTTACCAAATGACACCATACGATGAGTGGGATTATGATGGTGTTAACGAAGTTGTACTTGTTGATCAAAAACTGCAAGGCAAAATGCGTAAAACTGCTGTCCACTTTGACCGTAACGGTTTTGGTTACACCATGGACCGCGTCACGGGTGAACTGTTAGTGGCTGAAAAATATGATCCAGCGGTTAACTGGTCAAACGGTGTGAACCTGAAAACTGGTTTACATGATCGTGTAGCGAAATACTCTACTGCACGTAACGGTGAAGACGTTAACACAACAGGTATTTGTCCTGCGGCCTTAGGTTCTAAAGACCAACAGCCTTCAGCGTACTCACCACGTACTGGTTTACACTATGTCCCAACAAACCACGTTTGTATGGACTATGAACCATTTGAAGTGGAATACGTCGCAGGTCAACCATACGTTGGTGCAACATTAAGCATGTTCCCAGCGCCAGGTGGTACACACTTAGGTAACTTCATCGCTTGGGATTCACGTGAAGGTAAGATCGTATGGTCAAACCCAGAACGTTTCTCAGTCTGGTCTGGTGCCTTAGCAACCGCTTCTGACGTCGTCTTCTACGGTACATTGGAAGGCTACTTGAAAGCCGTTGATGCACAAACAGGTCGTGAGCTGTGGAGATTCAAAACAGCGTCAGGCGTTATCGGTAACGTCAACACCTACAAACATGACGGTAAACAGTATATTTCTGTACTGTCAGGTGTCGGTGGTTGGGCTGGTATCGGTATGGCGATCCCAAGCTTAGAAAATGACACAGATGGTCTTGGCGCAGTCGGTGCATATAAATCACTGTCTAGCTGGACTAACCTGGGTGGTATTCTGAGTGTATTCAGCCTGTAAGACCCAGATGATATAGATTACTCTGTAATCTTAATCTGAATAAAAGGCCCGGCATCTTTTGATGTCGGGTCTTTTTTTTGAAACAAATATGTTAGCTTTATGGTCGAAAGTTTTTCATAATCAAAAAAAGGAAGAGAGAATGACCAAAATACAGCGTTGGACACTAGTTATTATGGGAGTCCTTCTGGGTACAACCACAGCATTTGCTGCTGGTGATTTAAAACCCCTCCCTGGACAAAAAGCCGTGCGCGTTTGTGCTGACGGTTACAACCTGCCTTATTCAAATAAAGAAGGTGAAGGCTTTGATAATAAGATCGCAGAGTTATTAGGCAAAGAATTGGGGTTACCCGTTGAATATTATTATTTCCCGCAACGTATCGGCTTTTCACGCAACACAATTAAAAAAGTAGATCCTGAGACAGGATTGTTTTATTGCGATGTCGCAATGAGTATTCCTGAACATACAGATTTCTTAAAACCGACTAAACCCTACTGGAGTTCAATTGAAGCAATGGTCTACCGCAAAGGAGAAGGCTATGAGCTTCATCAGATGAAAGATATTGTGACAGCAAAAAAAGATGGTAAACCATTACGTATCGGTATCTTTGATCGTGGTGTAACAACAAAAGCGCTATTAGACCTCGGTTTAGCTGATCAAATTCAATATTTCCAAATGATGCCTGGTGATGCTCGAGTGAATGCTGGACGTATTATTAGTGATGAGCTCGCCAAAGGTAATATCGATGTTGCGTTATTGTGGGGGCCCATTGCTGGTTACTATGCTAATGAGTCAGATGTGCCAATGGTTGTTCAGCCTCTAAATGAGCTGGGTGAGGCCTATGTGTTCAGCTTTAGTATGGGAACGCGTTATCAAGACAAAAAATGGAATGCGCTATTAAACCAATTCCTGACAGAAAATAAAGATGAGATTGATGCCATCATGGCGCAATATTATTTGCCGTCATTGGATAACGTTAATCCTTATCCTAAAAAGCGGGTTCGCAAGGATGATGACGATTAATATTTAGCTGAACATTTTATCGGGGTGACTATTCAATCGTTGCCCCGATAATTGTTTTTAAATTGTGATTAATTTTTTTTGCAAATACCTGTTGTTTAGTGTTTTGAGAAGTTTCATCCATTAATTCGGTACTGATAATAACCTGACCAGAGTTGGACTGACGTACACTGATATTACAGGGCATTTCATTGATGAGCTGGGGATTGATTTCCATCATTTCTTTGGCATAAGTGATGTTACAAAAATTAGTAATCGTCGCTAATGGAAAATCCGTATCACCACGATCTCGAATGGCTTGGCCAATGTGACTTCGATGAATGATGCGGTAATTTTGTTCTGAAATAGCAATATCTAAGTTTAATAAGGTATCTTCAAAAGAATACGGACTTTCTTTTTCATATAGTCTGTTTTCAGTCTGCTGCTGGCAGGCTGTAAAGAAGAGAAATGTAAGAATAATAAGAGTGTAGCTGACAATGCCTGAGGAAAATATTTTCATGTATTAAAGCTATATTTAATGAATGATTGTTTAGAATAACACTATAAAATCAAAGTAAAAAAGAGAGAGGTTCAAAGTGAAAAAATTGTTAATGGTATTGATGTCTGGATGGCTTATGGTGCTTTTCAGTAATGCCTTTGCTGAGCCTGGATTCTCAGAAGTAAATAATGAATTATTTGATAAAGCTCATTTAAAAAATATTACACAGCCAGGCACATTAACCTATAAATATAAAAAAGAAAGCTTCGTTGAAGATTCCCGTGAAGACACAATAAAAGTACACGTATCAAATATCCGTAATACTGGTCGTAGTGACCTATCTTTTGATTTTTTCACCAACCAGTATAAACGTCCTTATGAACCCATGGAAAACCAGCGTGGAAATGGCGTTTTTGTGCTTTTCTTAGAGTTTGATGTACATGAAATGAAACGCCTGACAGGCGGCGAATGGCGTTATTTCCAACGCAAACTTCGTTGGGCATTAGCCGCTGGCGCTGAGAAAAAACAGGTCGATATTGACTACAACGGTAAAAAGGTAAAAGGTACACAATATATTGTCCAGCCATATATTAACGATCCTAAAAATGCACGTTATAAGCTATATGCCAGCAAATATTATATTTTCACCCTTTCAGAAGATATCCCAGGTGAGATTTATGAAGTTAGAACTATTGTGCCAGATGGTGATACGTGGCATGAAGGACAGGCTGCATTAGTCGATGAAAGTATTACATTTGAAAGCTATAAGCCCGAGTAAAAAAATAATTTACTTGATCTTGGACAGCATAAAACGGGCTGAAAAGGCCCGTTTTTTTATATGAAACTATTTTCCCGCTTTCGCCGAAGTATTCAAGGCTCACTTTTGTTACATGAGCTAAGTTTCTTGATTATTATTCTTGTGACTGCCAGTGTCGGAATCGTCTGGGCTTTTGCATGGCAAAAAAGTTCTGAAGAGTCTTTACGATTGACTTCGATGAATAATCACATGCAAAACATTCGTGGTGAGTTATACCGTCAATTGAAAGAAGTATTTGATGCGAACTTTCTTGCGGATACGGACGCCCCTGAAGAGTATGAACAATATACAGATAGAATTACAGGGTTTATCCAAGACTTAAAGCAGGAAGCTGAACAACAAAACGAGTTTCAGGCAGTGATTGATATCGAACTGGCTTATCAACGGTTCCATGATGAAACGCATACTCTGTTAAGAGTCATGCAACCATCTGAGCAACAAAAAGAATTGCTGAATCTACAACTGGAGAAATATACCTTTAAAAAACTCGAAGATGCTTTCAGCCAATTTGAAAGTCTACTCAATAAAAAGCAGCAAGCA
The DNA here is from genome assembly GCF_030159795.1 of Methylophaga thalassica. NCBI lineage: Bacteria > Pseudomonadati > Pseudomonadota > Gammaproteobacteria > Thiotrichales > Piscirickettsiaceae > Methylophaga > Methylophaga thalassica. Next base: position 337,595 of record NZ_BSND01000013.1, read on the forward strand.
TTGACCCATGATCGACAGAAGTGGATGTCGCAGTTATTCATACTTGTACCCATCCCGATCTTATTAGCATTAACGCTATTATTACTATCACGGCGTTTTGTGAATAATAATGTCATAAAACCTCTTGCTAGAGTGATGCAAGGCGCAAGGCGGATAAGCAAAGGGGAATTGAATCATGAGATTAAAGGTGGTGGGGTAGATGAGTTAATTCGACTGTCTGATGCCATTAACATGATGGCCAGTGAGATTATTGTCAATCGTGACCGATTGATTGAAGCAAAAAAACAAGCCGCTTTGGGCGAGTTGGTTCCCTTGGTTGCTCACAACATTAGAAACCCATTGGCCAGTATTCGTGCAGCAGCCCAAGTCACATTAGATGAAAATCCGGAGCCTGAAATTCAGGAAGCATTAAAAGATATTATTATTGCTGTAGATCGCCTTGAACGCTGGGTGACTTCATTATTAACGTATCTGCATCCAATAAGTGCTCATTTCACTCAGAAACCTCTGACAGAGGTGGCAGACAATACCTTGGCTATGATGGATTTACAACTCAAGGATAAATCGATATACATCGAACGGAAAGGATGGGAGTTGCAGCCTACACAGGTTCTGATTGATATTAATTTAATGGAACAAGCTATATTCAATCTTATACAGAATGCCATTGAAGCCTCACCAATTTCGTCAAAGTTAAGACTCGAATATAAAGAGAGTTCAGACCAAATTGAATTAAGTATTCGTGATCAAGGAAAAGGAATGAACTTTGATCCGTTAGATGAAAATGCTGTTGGTAGGGATGATACTAAACGGCTTAGTTTTGGTCTGGGCATACCCTTTACACTTAAAGTTGTGAAACAACATCAGGGCGAACTGTTTTATTACGCTAATGATGTTCAAGGAACATGCGTGATTATCAGACTGCCAAAAATTACCTAAGGCAAAGTGAAATTGATATTGAATATTTTATTAATTGAAGATGAAACGCTTTTTGCAAAATCTGTTATGAAGCGTCTGCAGCGAGAAGGTCATACGCCAACAATTGCTGAAACCATTTCTGATGCATACATGGTGTTGGAAAAAACTTTACCAGACATTATTCTGCTGGATGTAAGATTACCAGATGCCAGTGGTCTGGACTTCTTACAGGTGTTAAGAGAGCATCAAACTTGGCACGTTATACCAGTGGTTATGATGACCGCCTATGGCGAATTAGAAGATGCTGTTCGAGCCATGAAGTTAGGTGCGACAGATTATTTGAAGAAACCTGTTGATTTGGATGAGTTAGTACTCACAGTCAATAAGGTGATGCAAACACAAAAGCTAAGTCAACAGCTTGACTACTCGCATGTCCGGGAGACACATGGTTCAGAACCTGTGGTAATGGTCGGCCAAAGTAACGCCATGCAGGCTATCAAGCAACAAATGGAACGCGTCATTCAGTTGGTTGATCGCGCTCAGACTGAATATCCTGTCATTCTCATCAACGGTGAAACTGGAACAGGCAAAGATGTGCTTGCACGCTATTATCATCAGTCAGGTAAATGGCGAGACAAGCCTTTTGTCCACGTTGATTGTGCAGCCTTACCCAAAGATTTAATCGAAGCTGAACTATTTGGTTATGAGCGCGGTGCATTTACCAATGCACATCAGGCAAAAGCAGGCTTAATTGAAGTGGCCGAAGATGGGACACTTTTCTTAGATGAAGTCGGTGAACTACCACTTGAGTTGCAATCAAAGTTATTGAATGTGCTAGAACGCCGTCAGATAAGACGAATTGGGGCAACACAAGAAAGGGCGGTTAATGCACATTTCATCGCAGCAACAAATCGTGACTTACCTCAAATGGTCGCTGATGGCGAGTTTCGTTCAGATCTTTATTTCCGTTTAAACGTGATTCAACTTCAGATGCCGCCGTTACGGGAGCGAAAAATTGACATCGCACCATTAGCGGCGCATTTTGTTGAGATGGTTGCAAGACGTTATGGTTTGAAACCTCCCGTTTTTACAGAAACGGCTGTCAGTGCGCTACAAGACTATGATTGGCCAGGCAATATCCGAGAGTTACAACATGTTGTTGAACGTGCAGTTATGATGTCTGCTGATGGCTTGATTGATGTATCACAATTGATCATGCAGACAACAATCACAACATCTCAACAGCTTGATCCTGTCGAAGTATTGGGACATATGACGCTTGAGCAAGTCGAGAAGTATCTGCTGGAAAAAGCACTGGAGCGAACCGCCGGTAATGTATCTCGTGCTGCACGTGAGCTAGGATTGACAAGAATGGCCATGCGATATCGCATGGAAAAATATCAATTATAGTTTATTTGACGACTTTTAAACTGGGACGGCTTCCTGACTTATTAGTGTTATTTTTAGTCGTGGGTTCAGTTTTTGGTGGAGGCGGTGGCGTTGGCATGTCTTCTTCCGGAAAGAACATGCCTTCGTTATTTTCTTTGCTATAAATAGCCTGAACAGCAATGATGGGGATAAATATATCCATTGGTTTGCCGGCAAATCTCGCTGAGAAACTCAGCCAATCATTACTAATATTTAAATCCCGAACTGCATCAGGTGCGATATTCAAGACGATACGGCTATCGCGTACGAAGTCAGTAGGAACTTGTACACCCTCGTGGTCAGTGTTGACCAGTAGATAAGGAGTAGAAGCATTATCTAGTAACCATTCATGTATGGCTCGAATAAGATATGGCTTTTGTGAAGTCATAATTTATCGCATTGCCTTTTCTGCTGCGGTTAAACTCTGTTGGAAACTGTCTCTGCGGAAAATCTTCTGTGCATATTTTTCTACAGCACTGGCACTTGCTGGTAATTTTATTTTTAATGCCGGAAGACGCCATAATAGAGGGGCTAGCGTGCAGTCCAACACAGAAAACTCATCACTCATAAAAAACGTTGAGTCTTCAAATAATGGCGCAAGCACCGTTAAATCTTCCTGAATCGTTTTACGTGCTTTACTGACGTTACCTTTTTCGCGTCCTGAAATAACATTCCAGTGTGAGTACCAGTCTCTGTCTATTCGGTAGAGCATCAGTCGTGTTTTTGCCTTTGCTACAGGGTCGACAGGCATCAGTGGTGGATGAGGGAAACGTTCATCCAGATATTCAGCTATCACACTTGCGTTGAATAACACTAAATCACGATCAAATAAGGTGGGACCAATTCCATAAGGATTGGCAATCGCGACCTCTTCCGGCCAAGCGCCATCAATTAAGGTTTCAATATTCGCATCAATATCTTTTTCCTGAAGAATAATGCGAACCTGATGACTAAAGGGACAAATAGGATCTGAGAAAACCGTCATTTTAGAACGGCGAGTACTATTCATTTTTTATCAAATCCTATCATGTCTTCGCTATGCCAAATAATGATCAATGTATATCTTTCCAGAAGGCTTTTTTAAGTGGATAAGCAATCAAGAAAAACACTATCAGGTAGAGCAGAACCCATTTTGCAAGAGCCATTCTTTGTAGTTTAGATGGCTCACTCATATAGGCAAGAAAGTTAACCAGATCATGCACTAATTGGTTGTACTCATGCGTTGATAACGGTGCATTTTCTGGAGCAATTAATTCGCCTGTCTCTGGATCCTTTGTTTGATAACCTTGTTGCTCCCATAGAACATGAGGCATACCAACATCTTTAAATGCAAGATTATTGGTACCCACTGGGCGAGAAGAGTCAAGATAGAATGTTCTCAGATAGGTATATAGCCAATCGGTACCTCTGGAACGAGCAATAACCGATAAATCAGGAGGCGTCACGCCAAACCATTTCTTTGCATCTTCCGGACGCATTGCAATAGTCATTGTGTCGCCAATTTTGTCAGAGGCAAACATCAGATTATCTTTAACCTGATCATCTGTTAAACCAAGATCTTTTGCCATACGGTTGTAGCGCATGTATGCAGCTTGGTGACAACTCAGGCAATAGTTAACAAATGTTTTTGCACCACGCTGTAAAGACGCTTGATCGGTGATATCAATGTCTGTGTGATCCAAATGGACACCACCCCCGGCAGCCATAGCCTGTACCGAAAACAGGCTGAGGAAAACAGTAAAAATTAAATGTTTCATTAGCTTGTTACCCTTTCTGGTACAGGTTTATCTTTATCAAATTTCGTGTAGAACGGCATAAAGATGAAAAATGCAAAATAGATAACTGACGAAATTTGAGCAATCAGCGTGTAAAGCTCTGTGGCAGGTTGTGTGCCTAAAAAGCCTAAAACTAAGAAGCTGATAATAAACAAGGTTAATGCAATCTTGAAATAAGGGCCACGGTAACGAATTGATTTTACTGGGCTTCTATCTAACCAAGGTAACAAAAATAAGAACACGATGGATAAGCCCATGGCAACAACGCCAGGGAATGCTGATGCATTGATGCTTGGCACCGCTCTTAAAATTGCATAGAAAGGCGTGAAATACCAGACAGGGGCAATATGCTCTGGTGTTTTCAACGGATCCGCTGGAATGAAGTTAGCATGTTCCAAGAACCAACCACCCATTTCTGGCATATAGAACAACACCAACGAAAAGATAAATAAGAAGACAATAACGCCAACAATATCTTTCACCGTATAGTAAGGATGGAATGGAATACCGTCTAATGGTTTGCCTTCTTTATTCTTAAGTTTCTTAATTTCAACGCCATCAGGATTATTAGAACCAACTTCATGCAAGGCAATGATGTGGGCAACAACCAGTCCCAGTAACACGATTGGTAAAGCAATAACATGGAAAGCGAAGAAACGATTCAGAGTTGCATCAGCTACAACGAAGTCACCACGAATCCATAAAGCGAGTTGTTCGCCAATGAAGGGAATAGCGCCGAACAGTGAAATAATAACCTGAGCACCCCAGTAAGACATTTGTCCCCACGGCAGCAGATAACCCATAAAGGCTTCCGCCATCAATACGAGATATATCAACATACCAAACAGCCACACGAGCTCGCGTGGTTGTTTATAAGAACCGTAAATTAAACCCCGGAACATATGCAAATAGACGACGATGAAAAAAGCAGAAGCGCCAGTGGAATGCATATAGCGGATTAACCAGCCCCATGGAACATCACGCATGATGTATTCAACGGAAGCAAAAGCTAGTGCCGCATCAGGTTTGTAGTTCATTGTCAGGAATATTCCAGTGACAATTTGTATGACCAAAACCAATAAGGCTAAAGACCCAAAGAAATACCAGAAATTGAAATTCTTCGGTGCGTAATATTCAGAAAGATGTTCTCTCCACATTTTAGATGCGGGAAAACGGGCATCAACCCAATTCATAAATCCGGAAAACATTATGCAGCTCCTTCTGAACTTTCACCAACGATAACGACGTTATCACCCTGGAAATGATAAGGAGGTACCAGCATATTCTTAGGAGCAGGCATATTTTGAAAGACACGGCCAGCTAAATCATATCGCGAACCGTGACATGGGCAAAAGAAGCCGCCTTTCCAATCTTTTCCAAGATCTTCCGGTGCTAATTCGGGCCTATATGTAGGTGAGCAGCCCAAATGGGTACAAATACCGACAAGTACCATCAATTCGTCACGGATAGAGCGAGCTTCATTTTGACAGTATGATGGTTGTTGGCTGGCCATTTCACTACGAGGGTCAACGAGTCTATCGTCTAATGAAACAAGCGTTTCAATTGTTTCCTCGCTGCGTCTGAAAATCCAGACGGGTTTTCCTTGCCACTCAACGGTCAGTAATTGCCCTTTTTCTAATTTACTAATATCCACTTCAACAGGTGCGCCAGCAGCTTGAGCTTTTGCACTAGGTAGCATGGATGAAACAAATGGTACGGCAACGGCGACTGCACCAGCCCCACCAACAACACTGGCAGCTGCGGTTAGAAATCGCCTTTTGCCTGTATCGACATTGTGACTCATTGACGGAGTCCTCCCAGCTTTCTGAAAATCTTAAAATTCCCTATTAACCGCATGAATTATTATTGTTCAATGCTGCGGTTAACTACAAAACTCATAAATATTATCATAGTACTGGAAGCAAAGGATCAAAAAAGCCCGCCTAGAATTAGGCGGGCTTTTCATCTTGGAACGATTTTAATCGAACTTATTTAGCAGCTTTTGCGGCTTTTTTCACCAGACGTTTCAGAGCGCCTTTAGGTTTAGTGGCTTCGATAGCTTCTAAGTTAGTTGGTTTACCAACGATAACGACACCACCCATACCAGCACCCCAATGCGGGTCACATTTGTATAAGTAAACACCTTCTACTGTTAAAGGTTGTGTTGTGAAGTTTTCACCCATTTGTGAAGTCCAACCTGTTGCGCCTTCTGGGATGTACTCATGTTCACCATCAGCTTCAACAAATTTAGTGTTGGTGATGTGACCGTTCATGTTTTCGAAAGAAACTGTATCACCTGGTTGAATTTGAATAACCATTGGTTTGAATGATGTCACTTGGGCTGTTACTGTGTGGTTTTCAGCCATTACTGAAGTTGACATCAAAGTCGCTGCAGTTAAAGTAGCAGCAATAAGTGATTTACCATATTTCATTATTAATCCTCTTGTTTTCTTAGGTTATTTGACCCAGTGCGATGCAAGTTTGGCACAACCAAACTGAACCGAAACTGAACGGATAAAATAGTTATCTCTTTGGTATATATTGATTTAAGTCGGCTAGAACCGCGCGACATACTAACCTGACTTTTGTCATAAAGTCCAAAAAAGTGAGTGGTTTGCGTCAAATAACTCACTTATACAACGTTATTTGTTTCTGTATGACTTTGCTGTAGCTGCCACATGGAAGCATAGACACCGTTTTGGGCTAGTAATTGTTGATGAGTGCCTTGCTCTATAATCTCACCTTTGTCCATCACCAAAATCTGATTTGCGTCGATGATAGTGGACAGCCTGTGAGCAATAACCAAAGTCGTCTTATTCAGACTAATATTGATGATTTCCTTGCCAATTCGTTGTTCAGAATGACTGTCCAGTGCTGAAGTGGCTTCATCAAAGCATAACACTTTGGGATTTTTCAGAAGGGTACGAGCAATGGCAAGCCGTTGTTTTTCGCCACCCGATAATTTCAAACCTCGTTCGCCAACGATAGTGTTATAGCCATCAGGTAATTGTTGAATGAAGTCATGAAGATTGGCTTGTTTCGCTGCTGCAGTCACAGCTTCAGTGTTGGCAGATGGTTTGCCATAAGCAATATTGTGGTAAATCGTATCGTTAAATAAAACGGTGTCTTGAGGCACTATGCCAATGTGTTTTCGCAGGCTGTTTTGGGTCACGTGTTTGATATCTTGATTATCGATTTCTATATGACCCATTTGTGGATCATAAAAACGATAAAGCAGCCTGATAATGGTAGATTTTCCGGAACCACTTGGTCCTACAATGGCGAGTTTTTGCCCTGCTTTCGCGGTGAAACTAATGTTTTTCAGAATGACTCTATCCGGGTGGTATGAAAAACCGACATTTACAAACTTGACCTCTCCCAAACTTATATCAATATCCTTTGCATCGTCATTATCAGAAATTTCTTTTTGTTGTTCGAGTAAATGAAACATGCGTTCCATATCGGCCAGTGAATGACGAATTTCTCTGTAGACAAACCCTAAAAAACCCAGAGGCATATAAAGCTGGAGAAGATAAGCATTAATCAGTACAAGATCGCCGAGTGATAACTGACCATCAACTACTCCTTGTCCCGCAAGTAGCATGAGTGCGGTCAAGCCAGCAGAAATGATAACACCCTGACCAATATTCAAAACGGACAGTGACGTCTGGTTATGGATAGCAGATTTTTCCCACGACGCTAATTTTTTATCGTATTGCGAAACCTCCAGTTCCTCATTATTAAAATATTTAACGGTTTCGTAATTAATCAGACTGTCTATCGCTTGATTATTCGCTTGAGAATCCATTTCATTCATGCGCCTGCGATAGCGCATCCGCCACTCAGTGATAATGAGGGTATAAAAGATATATATGAGAATTGTACTGGTGGTGATAATCGCAAAAATACTGTCGTAATTAATGAGTAATATTGCAGTGACTAATCCAATTTCTACCAATGTAGGTAAGATATTGAATATCATGAAGTTCATCAGAAAACTGATGCCGCGACTACCGCGTTCTATATCGCGTGAGATACCACCGGTTTGTCTCTGCAAATGAAATTGAAGTGATAGCTCGTGTAAATGAGCCAGTATCTGTGAGGCGATTCTACGCACAGATCGAAAGATGACTTTGGCGAAAAGCGCATCTCGAAGTTCACTAAATGCACTGCTAGCCAGTCTCAGAAGCCCGTAAGCTACTAACATCATCACGGGCAGATAGATGATATTCTGATGCTGAGGATCTAAAGCATCAATAGCGTGTTTAAGTGTCAGGGGGACAGCAACGTTAGCCAGCTTTGCTAGGGTGAGCAGGCTAAGTGCAAGTAATACACGGCCTTTAAATTTTTTTATAAAAGGAATAAGTCGGCGTATTGCCTGCCAATCATTTTTGGATGTCATTAGTATAGTTTAGCGCATTAAATTAGCGATGATGTAAGTGAGCACGGCGGCAATAAAGATTTTTAGTTATAATTAATGGATTTAACTCTTGAAATGCGGCTTTCGAGACACTATAAAAGTGGTCTCCAATATTTGTTTTATCGTATGAGGAAGGAATAATGCCACTTTATGAATATCGCTGTGATGCGTGTGGTCATGAATTTGAAGCATTGCAAAAAATTAGTGATGAACCATTGGTTGATTGTCCAGCCTGTCAAGAAGCGCAGTTACGTAAATTGGTATCGGCGTCAGGGTTTCGTTTGAAGGGTGATGGCTGGTATGAAACTGATTTTAAAACAGGCAGTAAACGTAATTTAGCAGATACAGGAACGAGTGATAGCGGAAAAAAGACTAATGCAGCCGCATGCGGTACCGGTTGTGGCTGCCATTAATCATGATTGAACCTAAGTCATAAATGCGTAAATATCTGATAGCGGGATTGTTAGTCTGGATGCCGTTGGGCATTACATTCCTTGTTATCCGCGCTATCGTTGGATTTCTTGATCAAACATTATTACTACTACCCGATGCTTATCAACCGGATAATTTCTTAGGTATCCATATCCCCGGGCTGGGAGTGTTATTAGCGGTTGTATTGGTATTAGCAACGGGTATGATCGTTGCCAATCTGTTAGGGCGACGGTTAGTGAATGCCTGGGAATCCTTGTTATCAAGGATTCCTCTGGTCAGAACACTTTATGCGGGTATCAAGCAAATATTAGAAGCCGTATTAGCGACAGATGGACAGTCATTTCGCCGTGTACTTTTGGTGGAATATCCAAGAAAAGGGGCTTGGAGTCTCGCTTTTATGACGTCAGATCAGCTCGGTGAGGTACAAGAAAAAACACGATCCGAAGTGATCAGTGTTTTTATACCAACAACGCCTAATCCAACCTCCGGCTTTGTGCTCATGTTGCCAAAAGAGGATGTGATTGAGTTGGAGATGAGTGTCGAACAAGGCTTAAAAATGATTATCTCAATGGGGGTCGTTGTGCCTGATTGGGAAAAAGAACAATTATTGAAACAACAGGCTCAGCAGAAAAAGCCTGAACAAGCGTAAAATTAAGGGTTCGAATTCTATTTTTCAGAACTCAATTGCAAACTATAAAAATTTAAAGATTGGAAGTTATTATGCGTAGCCATTATTGCGGCGAGGTAAATGAAACCCTCGAAGGTCAGTCAGTTTCTATTGTTGGCTGGATGCACCGTCGACGAGATCACGGTGGAGTTATTTTTATTGACCTACGAGATCGTGAGGGATTAGTTCAAGTTGTTTGTAACCCTGAAGATGCTGAGTGTTTTGCTGTAGCTGAACGTGTCAGAAGTGAATATGTCTTAAAAATTGAAGGGCTTGTTCAGCTTAGACCTGCCGGTAGTGACAATGCCGATTTGCGTAGTGGCAAGATTGAGATTATTGCGAAAAAGCTGGAAATTCTGAATGCATCAGAAACACCGCCTTTCCCGCTGAATGAGCTGTTGGATGTGAACGAAGATATCCGTCTGCGTTATCGTTACATTGATTTACGCCGTCCAGAAATGCAGCAACGTTTGCGTTTCCGTTCACAGATTACCCGTCAGTTACGCCACTTTCTGGATTCAAACGGCTTCTTAGATATTGAAACGCCTATTTTGACGAAAGCCACGCCAGAAGGAGCACGTGATTATCTGGTACCAAGTCGTACCCATCAGGGTGAATTTTTTGCTTTGCCGCAATCACCACAGCTATTCAAACAATTATTGATGATGTCCGGCATGGACCGTTATTATCAGGTTGTTCGTTGCTTCCGTGATGAAGATTTGCGTGCTGACCGACAACCTGAATTTACTCAGATTGATATTGAAACTTCTTTTGTTGAAGAAGAAGATTTCATGAATATGATGGAAGAAATGATTCGCAGTCTTTTTGCCAATGTATTGGAAGAAGCCTTACCGAACCCATTCCCGAGAATGACCTATGCTGAAGCCATGGATCGTTTCGGTAGTGATAAACCGGATCTGCGTATCTCTCTTGAATTAGTCGATGTCAGCGATTTAATGGGTGAGGTTGACTTTAAAGTCTTCTCTTCACCAGCTAATGATCCACGCGGTCGTGTCGCAGCTCTAAAAGTACCCGGTGGTAATAATCTGAGTCGTAAAGAAATTGATGACTACACCAAGTATGTAGGAATCTATGGTGCGAAGGGATTAGCGTATATCAAGGTGAATGATATTGATGCGGGACGTGAAGGTTTGCAGTCACCGATTCTGAAATTCCTACCTGATGAAGTTATCAGTGCCATTATGCAACGTGTAGAAGCAAAAACTGGCGATTTGGTTTTCTTTGGCGCTGATAAAGCGACGATCGTTAATGAGTCTCTCGGTGCACTTCGTGTGAAACTGGGGCATGACTTAGACATGGTTGAACGTGGCTGGAAACCTTTATGGGTTGTTGCTTTCCCAATGTTCGAATGGGACGAGAAATCAGCGCGTTGGCATGCGCTTCATCATCCGTTTACCGCTCCCCGCGAATCAGATTTGGCACTGTTGGACTCTGATCCTGAGAAATGTCTGTCACGAGCGTATGACATGGTCTTAAATGGTACAGAGCTGGGTGGTGGTTCTATGCGTATTCACAAGACCGATATTCAGCAAAAAGTATTTGAATTACTTGGCATTAACGAAGAAGAAGCGCAGGATAAATTCGGCTTTTTGTTAAATGCATTGAAATACGGCTGTCCCCCTCATGGTGGCCTAGCATTTGGTCTGGATCGTTTAGTGATGTTGATGACCGGAGCTGCCTCAATACGTGATGTGATGGCATTTCCAAAAACACAATCAGCAAGCTGTTTATTAACGGATGCGCCAAGTCCTATTGATGATGCATTATTGAAAGAACTGAATATTAGGTTGAGAAAAAATCCTCAGGCTGAGTAGTCGTTAAGGAGATCTTATGGGTGAGCAAAGTAATGATAAATCATGCACAGAAAAACATTATTGGGTTCACCCTAAAGATCTGCCGCTAAGCTGTCCAATGCCGGACATGGCGGTGTGGAATGCGCATCCCCGGGTTTATTTAGATATCGAAACAAAAGGTGAAGTGGCCTGCCCTTATTGTGGGGCGCTTTTCACACTGAGTGGTTAGGATTAAATGAGTCAAATACATGTCGCTGTAGGAGTTATTGTTCAGAAACAGCAAGTATTTATCGCCTTACGCAAGCCCGAGCAGCATCAAGGTAATTTATGGGAGTTTCCCGGCGGTAAGGTCGAGGCAGGAGAAAGTACTTTTCAGGCCTTAAAAAGAGAAATTAAAGAAGAGCTGGCGATTGAAGTTCATTCAGCAAAACCACTCATTACTATTAGCCATGATTATGGTGATAGAACTGTTTTATTGGATGTGTGGTGGACGGATGCTTTTGATGGAACGCCAATAGGTCAGGAAGGTCAAATTACCCAATGGGTAGATATTTCTACCTTACATCAATATGAATTCCCGGCTGCCAATAAGGCCATCGTTGAATCAATACAACAGCAATTGAATACCATACAGGCATTTTAGAATTATGAGTTTAGCAGAAGCCATTCCACAATCACTTCAATCAAAGATTGACTCAATCATTGATAATGTTGCCCCAACGCCTTGGCTGTCTGAAGAGGAAAAAGCGGACTATATTGAGAAAATAAAACGTCTGTTAGAAGAAAAGAATGCCGTTATGATCGCTCATTATTATGTTGATGATGAGCTACAGGCTCTAGCAGAACAAACAGGCGGGTATGTTTCTGACTCACTGGATATGGCGAATTTTGGAGCTAAGCATCCTGCTGAAACACTAGTGGTTTGTGGCGTTCGTTTTATGGGGGAAACCGCGAAAATATTGAGCCCAGAAAAGACGGTTATCATGCCAACACTGGAAGCCGAATGCTCACTTGATCTTGGCTGTCCGATTGACGCCTTTAGCGAGTTTTGTGATCAGCATCCTGATCGTGTTGTTGTGGTTTACGCTAACACGAGTGTTGAAGTAAAAGCGCGTGCTGATTGGATTGTCACCTCCAGTAATGCTATTCAGATTATTGACGCCTTAAAAGCGGAAGGCAAAAAGATTATTTGGGGGCCAGATCGTCATTTGGGTCAGTACATCAAAAATAAAACTGATGCCGATATGCTGTTATGGCAAGGGCATTGTGTTGTACACGATGAGTTTAAGTTGTACGAACTGGAACAGCTTATGGCGAAATATCCTGATGCTGAGGTTTTAGTTCATCCGGAGTCGCCTGAGGCGGTGATTGCCAAGGCAGACTTTGTTGGTTCGACAAAACAAATTATTGCGGCAGGTAAAGCTTCTAAAGCCGATACTTTAATCATCGCAACAGATTATGGTTTGTTTTACAAAATGAGTCAGGCTGTGCCTGATAAACGTCTAATACCCGCGCCGACAGGGGGCAAAAGTGCGACCTGTAAAAGCTGTGCCCATTGTCCATGGATGGCAATGAATACCCTTGTGAACTTACACAAAACATTAGTCGAGATGAATAATACGATTGAAGTAGATGAGGATATTCGTCAAAAAGCGCTAATTCCGTTGAACCGGATGCTTAACTTTTCTTATGAAAAAGGTATTCTCACAGCCGGTGACGCTTAGTCTTAGTGATAATCGGATTCGTCGTTATCATCTAAAGGTGAGTGAACTGGTGGCCCAGGAATACGATGTCCTTCAGAAGCCCATTCACCGAGATCAATTAGTTTACAGCGCTCGCTACAAAAAGGTTTCCATACTTGATCTTTTTGCCATGGCACTAATGTTCCGCATTGTGGACAGTTAACAGTGGTTACCATAATTACATTGCACAACAGCTAAGTTTAAAAGGGATGGTTTCAAACGATTGCTGTGGCCGCTGCTGGATATCAAATAACATAAAGCGAACGGTAAATCGGTGTTTACCACCACTCACCTCCGGGAAGAAGGCCTTGTCACGAGGGATTTCAACACGGATAAGTTGATAAGGTTGATTTGAATCCAGGCTGCGTTGATAGAATCCCGCTTCTGCTACTTCATCTTTAAAACCCACACTACCACGAATAAGTCGAAGGCTTAGTTCTACAGCATTTCTGACGGAAATAAATTCATTTAACCACAGCCGAAGTTGTTCACTGCGTGTTTCGGCAAGCGTATGCTGCAACCAGAAGTGGTAAGAGGGTAAGTCGAATTCACAGGTGCCGCCAGGAATACTGGAACGCTGCCGAATGCTGTAGAGGAATTCGTTATCACGTAACGGTTGACCTAACCCTGATTTTTGTACGTGCAAAGCATCCAAGCTTTGATCCAAATCAGAAAGCAATGCATCCAATGCCTCTCTATCAACACCTGGAGTATTTTCCAGCGCTGATAAATTAGCAATCAACCGCTCAATTTCTTTCATCAATTCTTGTTTCATATCGCTGCGCTCAAAGACACTGAGCATGCTTAATATTCCATCCAAAGCATCGCGATGATGCATCTCGGATTGGCCCATTAATGCAGAATCAACACGTTTAAATAGAAATTCTAACCTTAGGAAGGTTCGAATTCGTTCATTGAGTGGTTGTTCAAAAATTATCGAATCTGACACGGGTCTATTTTTTAACGATGAATGGATAGGTTTATTGTCCATGACTCTTTGCTGGCAAGCAACTTAATGTCATTTGTCAGCAAACTTTAAGTAGAGTTCATGCAATTGAGCAACTTGATGTGCTAAAGAATCTACAGAGTCATTATTATTGATAATATCATCTGCGTGTTGCAAGCGGAGTTGGCGGTCACACTGACTATTAATCATCGCTTGAGCTGTTTCCATAGAGATATTATCACGCGTTTGTAATCTTTCTAGCTGCTTCTCAAGGCTGACATCAATCACACAGACGCGGTCTACTTGTTTATAGATGCCTACTTCAATCAGTAGCGGCACAGACATTATGCAGTAAGCAGATGTAGAGCTTGCCGCTTGAGTGAATAATTGCTGGCGAATAGCCGGGTGTAATATTTTTTCGAGACGTTGTTTATCATTATCATTGTGGAAGATACGTTCGCGTAAATAGCGTCGGTTAATTTCTCCATTATCCAACAAAACTGACTCACCAAAAGCCTCGACAACTTCGCTGTAGCAGTCTGAATCTATTGTTAAAAGTGTATGAGCAATACGATCGGCATCAATAATGTCGATGTGGTATTTATCATGAAATAGTGAAGTGACAGTAGATTTGCCACTGGCAACACCACCAGTGAGGCCAACCTTAAACACCATTAAACGAGACCTGACCAATGCAGGTAAGCACTGTTTATGATTTCTCCCCAGACGAGTGCTATCCACCCTGCAATGGCAAGATAGGGGCCGAAGGGGATAGGAATCTCACGTTGATGCTGTTTTAGCAGAACCAGTGTGATGCCGATTAACGCTCCAACAAACGATGATAATAAGACAATCATAGGAAGTGCTTGCCAGCCCATCCAGGCGCCCAGTGCGGCGAGAAGCTTGAAGTCACCATAACCCATACCCTCTTTACCAGTCACCAGTTTAAATAGGTGATAGATGCTCCACAGTGATAAATAACCGGCAATCGCCCCAATTACACTGCTATGAAGATCTGTATAGACACCAGAAAGATTAAAAGCCAAACCTAGCCAGATAAGCGGTAGCGTGATTTTGTCAGGTAACAGTTGGTGATCAACATCAATAAACGTTAATGCTATTAATGCCCAACTAAGTAGCAGCGCACCAACTGCACTCCAGCCAAAACCAAAGTGCCAGGCAATAATGACTGACATCAGAGCTGATAGAGCTTCAATAATAGGATAGCGTATTGAAATCGGGGTTCGGCAAGCTTTGCATTTGCCTGCAAGAAATAGATAACTGATCACTGGAATATTTTCCAGTGCCGTAATGGCATGTCCACAATGCGGACATGCAGACCGAGGCCTTGAAAGCGTAAATACCGCTTCGGGAGGGCTTGCTTGGTCACCTAGTTCTGCACATTGTTCAGTCCACTCACGCTCCAGGATGATAGGCAGACGGTAAATAACCACGTTTAAAAAACTGCCAACGAGCAGGCCAAGAATGCCGGCAATGATGATCCATGCAACTGGCGATGTTGCCAGGTAATCGATAAGCGACATATTTAGATCGCTGCGCCGAGTTTGAATATTGGCAGATACATGGCGATGACCAGTGTACCCACGATACCACCTAAGAAGACCATGATGAGTGGCTCTAATAAGGCAGTCATATTATCTACCGCGTCATCGACTTCACTTTCATAGAATTCAGCGACTTTGGCCAACATGGCATCAAGTGAACCTGACTCTTCACCGATAGCTACCATTTGCACAACCATATTGGGGAATAACTCGACATCAATCATCGCTTTATTCAATTGTGTGCCTGTAGAAACATCATCCCGCATAATCAGTGTTGCTTCACCGAAGACCACATTACCCGTCGCACCCGCTACAGATGTCATCGCTTCGACCATCGGAACACCTGCTTTGAACATGGTGGAGAATGTTCTGGCAAAACGGGCAATGGCCGCTTTTCTCATGATTTCACCGACCACAGGGATTTTAAGTAGCATCCTGTCTAAAAAGTGTTGAACTTTACGTGAACGCTTGCGTGACTCCATGGCGCCGTAAACCGCCGCAATCAATATGCCGAAGATTAACCACCATTTTTCCTGAAAGACTTCGGATACCCGAATCACTAATTTTGTCAGACCCGGCAAGTCAGCACCAAAGCCTTTGAATAAAGACTCAAACTGTGGAATAACAAAAATCATCAAGATGGCTGTCACAATAAACGCAACGACGATAATCGCTGTTGGGTAAACAAGGGCTTTTTTAATTTTTGCTTTTAATGCTTCAGTTTTCTCTTGGTAGGCGGCAATTTCATGCAAGAGTGTTTCTAATGCACCTGATTGCTCGCCAGCATTAATCAGATTGACGTATAAATCATCAAAGTGATGAGGAAATTTAGATAAGGATTCAGCTAAGCTAGTACCTGATTCAACGTCAGCTTTTATCGCCAGAATCATTTCTTGCATACTACTATTTTCATGGCCTTCGCCGATAATTTGCAGTGACTGCATTAATGGCACGCCAGACGACATCATGGTAGCAAGCATACGACTGAAAACGGCAATATCGGAAGGCTTGATTTTCGGTTTTCTGGGAGCGAAAAGATCTTTGGGTTTTTTACGGACTTTTAACGGGGTTATTCCTTGGCGTCGTAAATCGACTTTGGCCTGATTCAGGTTTTCTGCACTAATTTGGCCTTTGACTTTCCGGCCCTGTTTGTCTGTTCCCTGCCAGAGGAAGATATCGGGTACTTTGACTTTTTTTGCTTTAGCCGCTTGTGCTTGTGCCACATCTTACTCCTTGATTACCCGATTGACTTCTTCGAGGCTGGTTAAGCCTGCTGCGACTTTTTTGAGTCCGGACTTACGAAGATCATCAATACCTTCTTTTTCTGCCTGATCCGCCAACTGAATTGCATTTCCGCCTTCCATGATGATGCGACCCATCGCATCAGATACCGGCATCACCTGGTAGATACCGACACGGCCTTTGTAGCCTTCGGTACAACTATCGCATCCCACCGCTTTATAAACTGTGACACCAGCATCAATTTGCGCTTGTGTGAATCCTTCAGCCAACAGCGCTTCGTTTGGAAGTGTATCCGGTGCTTTGCATTTTGAGCACAGTCTCCTTGCCAGACGTTGTGCAATGATAAGGGAGACAGCAGAGGCGATATTAAATGCCGGTACACCCATATTCATTAATCGCGTTAAAGATTGTGGTGCGTCATTGGTATGCAGGGTTGAAAAAACCATATGTCCGGTCTGTGCCGCTTTGATGGCAATTTCTGCTGTTTCCAAATCACGAATCTCACCGACCATGATGACATCGGGATCCTGGCGTAAAAAAGCACGTAACGCTTCAGAGAATGTCAGTCCTATCGCTGGGTGAACGTTAACCTGATTAATGCCAGGCAAACTAATTTCAGCCGGATCTTCAGCGGTAGAGATATTACGATCACCGGTATTGAGAATATTCAATGCGGTATAAAGCGAGACAGTTTTACCACTACCTGTCGGCCCGGTAACGAGCACCATGCCGTAGGGTTTGTGCATGATTTCCAGAAAGGTTTTCTTTTGGTTTTCTTCATAACCTAAGGCATCAATACCCAACTGTGCACTGGTGGGATCCAAAATACGCAATACGATTTTTTCACCAAACAACGTTGGACAGGTGTTCACACGAAAATCGATGGCTTTGGTTTTCGACATTTTCAATCGCATACGACCATCTTGTGGGACACGGCGCTCTGCGATATTCAAGCGTGATAATACTTTTAAGCGAGCAGCAATACGGCCACCGAGGGCTACAGGCGCTGTTTTCATTTCGTGAAGCATGCCATCGATTCGGACCCGGACCCGGTATTTTTGTTCATAAGGTTCAAAGTGAATATCGGATGCGCCCGATTTGATAGCATTAGTTAAAATGCCGTTTATAAAACGAACGACCGGGGTGTCATCAACGTTTTTGTCATTGAGCTGGTCATTTTTGCTGTCATCTTCGTCTGGACCAAGATCGATATCATCGAGCTCTTCGTCATCAAAGTTATCCAGTTTTTCGTTGGTTTTATCTAATGCCTTTTCGATAATGTTGGAGAGTTTTTGTTCATCGACCAAAACCGGGAAGGTGTTCATGGCCGTATTGAATTGGAATTCGTCCAAGGCCTGCAAATTAGTGGGATCTGAAACGGCGACATATAAACGTTTGCCGCGCTGAAACAATGGTAAAGCGTTATGCTGGCGAATTAATTTTTCTTGAATTAATGAGGTCGCCGCAAGATCCAGGTTCATTGCGTCAATATCGAAGAGCGGAACACCAAATTCCTGGGAGGCAATTGCCGCAATGTCGGCACTAGCGAGAATTTTGTGATTAACCAGATACGTAACGAAAGGCTGCTTGGCTTCTTTGGCTGCGGACTGGGCATGCAGTGCTTGCTCTTCAGTTAAAAGACCTTCATTAACCAGTCGTCGAGCGAGGCCACTGAGTCTCATGGGGGCTGCCATATTTGCCATGACTATTTGTGATTCCTTAACATAAGCTGATCTAGGAACCCTAATAGTATGTAACTTAAACAAGAAATTCTAGTTTTCAGATTCAAGACGAATAAGTCTGCGTCGTTATATACTGCCGAATAAATTTTTTGAGGAAATAAAATGCGAGCAATTTCTTGCTGGACCAGACTGGCGTTGCTGGTTTGTGTACTGATGGCCGTCACGGGCTGTGGACAAAAAGGTGATCTTTACTTGCCGGAAGGCCAGACTAATTTAATCGCGGCAGGGTAAGGTAATAATGAACTATTTTGATTATCAGGCGGGCACCTTGCACGCGGAGAATGTGCCGGTTGATAAAATTGCGGAGCAATATGGCACGCCAGTCTATATTTATTCTCGTACCGCTCTGGAAAACCACTGGAAGGCCTTTGATGAGGCTTTTTCGGCCTATCCTCACCTTGTCTGTTATGCCGTGAAAGCAAACTCTAACCTTGCTGTGTTAAATGTGCTGGCAAAACAAGGCTCTGGTTTCGATATTGTCTCCATGGGGGAATTAGCGAGAGTGTTAGCTGCTGGCGGTGATCCCGCGAAAACCGTATTTTCTGGTGTCGGTAAAACGGAGCAGGAAATTGAATATGCACTGCAACACGGTATACGTTGCTTCAACGTAGAATCGATTCCTGAACTGGATCGTATTAACACAGTGGCTGGTCGTCTAGGCAAAAAAGCACCTGTGTCAATTCGAGTCAATCCTGATGTCGATGCACAAACGCATCCTTATATTTCAACAGGACTGAAAGAAAATAAATTTGGTATCGCTATTGAAGATGCACGTGAGGTATATCGTTCTACGCAAGCCATGCCGCATTTGAATGTGGTTGCGGTGGATTGTCATATCGGTTCGCAACTGACTTCTGTTTCGCCTTTTGTGGATGCATTAGAGCGTGTTTTATCGTTGATTGATGAACTTGCTGAAGATGGTATTGAGATTAAACATCTGGATATTGGGGGCGGATTGGGTATCCATTATCGCGATGAGACACCACCTACACCTGCAGAATATGCACAAGCGCTGGCACCGTTATTAAAGGACCGTGAGCTGGAGATTCTGTTGGAGCCTGGACGTGCAATTGCTGGCAATGCAGGCATTTTATTAACAAAAGTGGAATTTATTAAGCCAACAGAAGCGAAATGTTTTGCGATTGTTGATGCGGCTATGAATGATTTGTTACGTCCTGCACTTTATCAATCATGGCAAAATATCCAAACAGTCAAACAACATTCTGATACAGAAGTGGTCAGCTATGACATAGTAGGTCCTATCTGTGAAACAGGCGACTTTTTGGGTAAAGATCGTGAGCTTGCGATTCAGCAGGGCGATTTATTAGCTATTCGTTCGGCGGGGGCTTATGGTTTTGCCATGAGTTCAAATTACAACTCTCGTCCACGAGCCGCAGAAGTGATGGTAGAGGGTGATAAGGTTCACCTTGTTAGAGAACGTGAAACGATTAATGATCTATTCGCTGGCGAGCATGTTATACAGGCATAAATGATGTTGAAATTCAGCAAAATGCATGGTTTAGGCAATGATTTCATTGTGATTAATGCCATACAGCAAAAAGTAGAGCTGACCACTGAGCAGATTCGTTTTATGGCGGATAGGCATTTTGGTATCGGTTGTGACCAGCTTTTGCTGGTTGAAAAAGCATCATCGTCAGACGTGGATTTTCGTTACCGGATTTTTAATGCAGATGGTGGTGAAGTCTCACAATGTGGAAATGGTGCGCGTTGTTTTGCCCGCTATGTCCGTGATTATGGTTTAACAAGCAAAGATACCATTGCTGTAGAGACTGCTTCTGGCATCATTTATCCGACAATTCAGGCTGATGGACTGGTTAGCGTTGATATGGGTAATCCCATTTTTACACCTGAAAAAGTGCCGTTTATTGCTGAATCAGAAGCGGTTACCTATCTGATTGATGTCCCGGATTACGACAAAGTCGAAATTGCCAGCGTCTCAATGGGCAATCCGCATGCTGTGATGCTGGTGGATAATGTCGACACAGCCGCTGTAGAAAAAATAGGTCCTGCTATGGAGTCTCATACACGTTTTCCAGAACGTGTGAATGTTGGCTTCATGCAACTGGTGAACTCAGAAACGATTCGGTTGCGTGTTTTTGAACGAGGTTCAGGTGAAACGACAGCCTGTGGTACAGGGGCTTGCGCCGCAGTCGTAACGGGGATTCGCCGAGGATTATTAGCCAGAGATGTGACTGTTTCTTTACCAGGAGGGCAGTTGCAAATTAGCTGGCCAGATGAAAATGCCTCTGTATGGATGACCGGCCCTGCAGAGCATGTATTTGACGGAGAAATTGCGTGGTCGACACTACAACAGATTTAACACTGGAACAGATTGAACAGTATTTAGAGGCCCACCCCGCTCTATTTCTTGAGCAGCCTCATCTGCTGGAGTCGCTGAACCTTAACAGCTCTCCAGAAGGGACCATTTCCCTTGCCCAAAGACAGACTCAACGTTTACAAGAGAAAAACCAACAGTTAAATGAGCAGTTACATGCTCTGATAGACAATGCACACAGTAATGCTGCTCTAGAAAAGCGTGTACATAATTTATGTTTAAGTGTCATGGATGCGGTGGATTTAGCCGATCTGATTAACTTAATCCAGACCGAGCTAAAACAAGAGTTTGCAGCGGATGATGTTGCCCTAAGACTGTTTTATCAGGGTCAGCACAAACTTGATTTGCCTCAGGTTGCAGCAAATGTGTCACAGCTTCATGCTGATGATAAAAAACTACGTATTTTTGATAATTTGTTTACCAAACAAGAGCCCGTGTGTGGTCGACTGACAAAAGCACAGAAAGGGCTATTGTTTGATGAGCGCGCAGAGGCAATTAACTCTGTTGCCTGCCTGCCTTTAGGGCATCAACCTTGTGCGGGCTTATTGGCCATTGGCAGTGTTGATGCTAACCGGTTTCATGCGGATATGGCCACCGATTATCTGAGTTTTTTAGGTGAAGTGGTGATGCGTGTGATTAGACAACATACTCACCAACAGCATGCGCAATGAGATAATCAATCCGATAGACGATTTTCTCGACAATTTGTCGTTGCAGCGTCGTCTGTCGGAGCATACGGTAAGTAACTATCGCCGGGACTTGCTCCAGCTTGCTGAATATGTCGAGCAACAAAACATCTCAGACTGGACCGTGCTTAAATCCAGTCAGCTCAGACAGTTCATTGCTTTTTTGCATAGAAAAGGACTGTCTGGTCGGACGATCCAGCGAATGTTGTCTTCGATACGTTCCTTTTATCAATTTCTTATCAAATTTGGTTTGGCTGAGAGTAATCCGGCTAAAGCGGTTCAAGCCCCAAAAAGCGAAAAAAGATTGCCATCAACATTGGATGTTGATCAGATGAGTGCCTTACTGGACAACACACGTCCCGATACCTTTGTCGCAGCTAGAGACAGAGCCATAATGGAATTGTTTTATTCCTCAGGCTTACGCTTAGCCGAGCTGGCTGCACTGGAATTACGAGATATCGATTTTGGCGATCATTTGGTTCATGTCACTGGTAAAGGGAATAAAGACCGAGTCTGTCCTTTCGGAGGTAAAGCCTTGGCAGCACTGAAGGACTGGTTAGATAAACGCGATCAGCTGGGTTTTTTTGACCAGCCAGCCGTATTTATTACCCAACAAGGACGACGTTTAGGGGTACGTTCCATCCAAAAACGATTGAGCTACTGGGGTAAAAAACAAGGGATTTCTGATCGTGTTCACCCTCACAGATTAAGACATGCTTTTGCTTCGCATATGCTAGAAGCCAGTGGTGATTTACGTGCGGTGCAGGAATTGCTGGGGCATGCCGATATCAGTACGACACAGATTTATACTCATGTGGATTTTCAGCATCTTGCTAAGGTGTATGACTCGGCTCATCCTCGAGCGAAAAAGCGTTCAGACTCCTAAATATAATCACTATTTATCGTCTAAGTCTGACTTTATAAATAAAATCCAATTTAACATCAGTTGCTGACTAGTAATATTATTTTGAGTTAATCGCCGTACATTTACATTGATATCGCTGCCGCAAGGCATTCATTTATTTTGCATGCCCAAAATAAACGAACCAAACAAAAGGGCACCCGATATTGCCTTTTCTCTAAAAATTCACTGCATTTTATGGCGTGGACACCAACTCGCTGCGCTCAAACACGTGCCCACTTAATCCATAAAATACAGCGAATTTTTAGCGGCAATAGACGGGAAAATGGGGCTTTTCTAATCCCCCGTTTGTGCTGACGAGGAGTGACATTTATTCAGGTCTGAGGGAGGCTAGTGTTTGAGCGTAGCGAGTTTTAGCCGACCGCCTGAATCAATGTTATGACGAGTGAAGCCGCAGGCCAGCACTGTGGGGTGCCCTAGGGTTGTTAGGGAAATGGGCAAACATTTCCCTGACTCGCCACTAAGGCGAAAACTAGAAGAGCCTTAATTAGGCAAATAAAACTTAATGTGCCTGCTCCCAGTTATCACCCACACCAATCCCGACTTCCAGCGGCACTTTTAATTCTGCAGCCTTAATCATAAAGTCTTCGATAGTGTTTTTTGCCATATCAAGCTGGTCTTTCGGTACTTCAAACACTAACTCATCGTGTACTTGCATGATCATTTTGATGCCAGTATCGGCGTTAGATAACCAAGTATGGATATCAATCATGGCGCGTTTGATGATGTCAGCAGCGCTGCCCTGCATCGGGGCATTAATCGCTGTACGTTCGGCATATTGGCGGCGCATACCATTACTGGAGTTAATTTCTGGTAGGTACAGACGGCGTCCAAAGAGGGTTTCAACATAACCCTGATCTTTGGCTTGCTGGCGGGTGTTATCCATATACTGACGAACACCGGGATAGCGTTCGAAATACACATTCATATAGTCTGCTGCCTGATGACGTTCGATACCCAGTTGTCTTGAAAGTCCATGGGCGGACATGCCATAAATCAGACCGAAGTTAATGGCTTTGGCGCTGCGACGTTGATCACTGGTGACTTCTTCTAACGCGACGCCAAATATTTCTGAAGCGGTATGGCGATGAATGTCTTCACCATTGGCAAAGGCATTGAGTAAGCTTTTATCACCTGATAAGTGCGCCATAATTCGCAGTTCAATTTGTGAGTAATCCGCTGCCAATAAAACAGAGCCATCCGATGCCACAAAGGCTTCTCGAATACGACGGCCATTTTCACTGCGGATAGGAATATTCTGCAAATTAGGATCTGAGGAGGACAAACGCCCTGTAGCGGTAACAGCCTGATGATAGGAAGTATGTACTCGCCCACTGGTTTTATTGACCTGAAGCGGCAGCTTATCGGTATAAGTGGATTTTAGTTTACTTAGTCCGCGGTACTGCATAATGATTTGTGGCAGTTCATAACCTTCATCTGCTAACTCTTGTAAGACTTCTTCGGCTGTCGAAGGTTGACCTTTTGGCGTTTTCTTTTTCACCGGCAATTGCTGTTTCTCGTAAAGAATTTCCTGCAATTGTTTTGGTGACCCCAGATTAAATTTCTGACCAGCAACGGCATGAGCCTGTTCTTCGAGATCGGCAATTTGTCTGGCCATATTGTCGCTTTGTTGTTGCAGCATCCAGATATCAATATTGACGCCATTACGTTCAAGTGTGTTCAACACCGGTAATAATGGCATTTCCAGCTCTTTATAGACCCTGGCGAGAGGGGGAATTTTTTCAATTTTTGGCCAGAGTGTCTGATGGAGTTGTAAGGTGATATCAGCATCTTCAGCCGCATACGGCGACGCTTGCTCAATGCCAATTTCATTGAAGGTAAGCTGTTTTTTACCTTTACCGGCAATGTCTTCAAAGTGAATGGTGTCTCGGCCCAGATATTTTTGCGCTAAGGAGTCCATATCATGTCGGGTGGCCGTGCTATCAAGTACATAGGATTCGAGCATGGTGTCATGAGCTATCCCTTGCAGATTGATGCCGTGATTGAGTAATACATGGCGATCGTATTTCAGGTTTTGGCCGACTTTGAGGTGTTTAGGACTTTCAAGTAAGGGTTTGAGATCCTGCATGACGCTGTCAAACTCCAATTGCTCCGGTGCACCTGGATAATCATGTTTTAGCGGTAAGTAAGCCGCTTCCCCTGCTTTTACTGCAAACGAAACGCCGACAATTCTGGCTTCAAGATAGTCGAGGCTGGTGGTTTCGGTATCAAATGCAAATAAATCAGCTTTTTGCAGTTTGTCTAACCAAGCCTGCCATTGTTGTCGTTCAAGAATCGTTTCGTAATGTTGCTCAGTGGTGTTTTTACTTGTTTCTGCGATAGCATCGTTATCTGATATGGAGGCACTTCCAGACGATTGTAATTCGCTTATCCAACTGCGGAATTCCAGTTTTTTAAACAATTCAAGCAGTGCTTCAGTGTCTTGAGGCTGATTTTTAATGTCTTCAAGATGAATATCTAATTCAACATCACATTTTATTGTGGCGAGTTGATAACTTAGATCAGCCATTTCTTTATTTTCAGCCAGTTTTTCCGGCATTTTTTTCGCACCGCGAAAATCAAGCTCACGAACCGCTTCCAGATTGGCGTAAATATCTTTCAGGCTGCCCAGGTTTTGTAACAGACTCAATGCCGTTTTTTCACCGACACCGGGCACACCGGGAATGTTATCCACCTTGTCGCCCATTAATGCCAGAAAGTCGATAATCAGTTCTGGTGGCAGACCAAACTTTTCTTTCACACCTTCGATATCTAGCACGGTTTCTGTCATGGTATTCACCAGTGTGACATGCTGGTTAACCAACTGCGCCATATCTTTGTCACCCGTACTGATCACAACATCCAGGCCTTTTTCAGTGGCCTGACGTGCAAATGTGCCAATGACATCATCTGCCTCGACCCCATCAATGACCAGTAGTGGCAGGCCCATCGCTTTAATAATGTCGTGTACAGGCTGCACTTGCGAACGTAAGTCATCCGGCATCGGCGGACGCTGCGCCTTATATTCAGCAAAAAGTTCATCACGGAAGGTTTTGCCTTTCGCATCAAAGATGACGGCAATTGGACTATTGGGATAATCGGCCAGTAATCGACGTAACATTGCGGTCACGCCTCTGACAGCCCCAGTTGGTTCACCGGCGGAGTTTCGGAGATCGGCTTTGAACATGGCATGAAATGCGCGATAAAGGTAAGAAGAACCGTCGACCAGAACGAAAGGGGCAGATTGACTCATAAGTTATAACGACCAATTGGATAATAGGGAACAGACTGCTTTTCTCCAAGCAGCGGAAATGCTATCTTTAGTGCCAAATGACACGGAGCATCCACATGTTTAACAAATTCGCTATTGTATGCGCAGTTACCCTGGTAATGACAACCCAAGTTTGGGCAGATGAAAAATCAGTGATGGAAAAACCACCTGTGATTCCTGAGCCATTACAAAGCGGTGAAAGCATGGAGCCCGATATTAATATTATTCAGGAAGATGACCGCACGGTTGAAGAATATCGTATGAACGGTCAACTTTATATGATTAAAGTCACGCCATCTATCGGCAAACCTTATTACTTGATGGATTCTGATGGTGACGGTTCTCTGGAGACAAAAAGCTTTGAGCTGGACTCTGGTGCCGTGCCAAACTGGATTCTGTTGGAGTGGTAAGTCGTTTATTTATCTGAGTTCTTTTAATGTCAGTTTATACTGAAGTCGAGCGCGACGATTTAGTCGCGTTTCTAAGTGATTATTCGGTCGGAGAATTGGTGTCCTATCAGGGCATCAGTGACGGCATCGAGAATACCAATTATTTTGTCACCACAAGCAAAGGTGAGTATGTGCTCACTTTATTTGAGCAACACACCTTTGGTGAGTTAGCGTATTTTCTAGATGTGATGACGTTTTTCTACATGAACGACATTCCTTCTGCCCACCCTGAAGCGGACAGTCAGGGGCATTATCTCAAAAAATTGTGTGGTAAACCCGCGGCTTTAGTTGTGCGATTACCTGGTAGGGGTGTCAATGCCACCGCAACCATTGAACAATGCGCACAAATTGGTGCTGTGATGGCTGATATGCATTTAGTTGGACAGTCGTTTCAATCACGACGGCCCTCTGAACGCGGACCTGAATGGCGGCAGCAAACGGCACAACAGCTATTGCCTCAGTTGGATGATGAAAGAACGGGCATATTGAAAAATGAACTTGCTCATCAGCAAGGTTATGCGACGTTAGGTCTCCCTGAAGGGGTTACGCATTCAGACTTGTTTCGTGACAATGCTTTATTTGAAGGTAACAAACTAAGCGGTATTATCGACTTTTACTTTGCCAGTGATGAATATTTACTTTATGACCTGGCTGTTGCCGTTAATGACTGGTGTGTCGGTGAGGATGGTTTACCCGAAGCCACACGTTATCAGTCGCTTATGAAACACTATCTGCAGAAAAGGGCATTAACAGAATCAGAACAGGCTAACTGGAATATGGTTTGTCGGGCAGCAGCACTGCGTTTCTGGCTGTCACGATTACAGGATCAACTCTTTCCCCGTGAAGGTGAGCTGACTCAAATTAAAAACCCGGATGCGTTTTTATCTATTCTCAAGTATCACCGTGAGCATCCTCTAACGCTGGATTTTAACTAAACAGCTGATGCGCGTTCTGATAATTAAACTGACTTCAATGGGCGATCTGATGCATGCTCTGCCGGCGCTCACTGATGCCGCTCAAGTATTCCCAGAGATTGAATTTGACTGGGTGGTTGATAGTGCTTTTTCCGCCGTACCGCAATGGCATCCTCGTGTAAAACGTGTCATTACCACATCACATCGGCGCTGGCGTCAGAATTGGTTCGGTCATTTGTTCAATGGCGAGATTGGACATTTTTATAAAGCATTAAATCTCGATGACTATGACCTTGTGATTGATATGCAAAACAATCTGAAAAGTGCGTTGGTCAGCCTGTTAAGAAAGGGCCCTGTTGCGGGTCTGGATAAATACAGTTGTCGTGAGAAGCCTGCTTATCTGGCCTACCGTCATAAAATCAATGTGAATCCTAACCAACACGCGGTTGAGCGTATGCGTCAGATCATGGCGAAAGCCCTTGATTATCCGCAGCCTGACACTGAGCCAGACTACGGTGTGGATTTAGCGCATTGCCAGTTGCCGCAATTAGCATTTGAGTTACCCAAAAAGTATGTGATGCTGGTTCACAATGCGAGCTGGTTAACTAAATTATGGCCAGTGCAACATTGGCAGGCGCTCACATTAAAAGCCGTTGAGGCTGGGTATTCTGTGGTGATTCCATCAGGGAATGATGAAGAGTATCAACGTGCATTGCAGATTGCCGCTGTGAGTGACCATGCTTATACCTTGCCCCGGTTACCACTTGATAATGTCGTGGCTATTATGCAAGGCGCAAAAGCGGCTCTCTGTAGTGATACCGGTCTTGCGCATATGGCCGCGATGATGGATAAACCGGCGATTACCTTATATGGCTCAACAGATACCCATCTGATTGGTACCGCCGGTCATCATCAGCAACACTTGATTACCGGAATGTCGTGTTCACCTTGTTATAAACGTCGTTGCCCTTTGCCAGAGGCGAAATCCGGTATGCCGGTGTGTATGGCTGAGATGCAACCAGACCAAGTCTGGAATAGACTCGCTGCCGTTTTACAAGCACAATAACGCCTCTGACTTCTATTCTGGCGTGATAAAACCGCATTATGAAATTTGATTTTCCTGAATTCCATCAAGCTCGCATTGCTGTTATTGGCGACTTGATGCTCGATCGTTTTTACTATGGCAAAGCTAGCCGTATTTCACCTGAAGCCCCGGTGCCAGTAGTGAATGTGGACCGCTTGGAAGATGTGCCGGGGGGCGCGGCTAACGTAGCAATGAATATTGCTTCACTTGGTGCGCAATGCAATATTACGGGCATTACCGGTGCTGATGAAGCCGCCAATGTTCTCAAACAAAAACTTCATGCCGTGGGTGTGAATTGTCTGTTCCATCAAGCGGCTCATGCCTGCACAATTATCAAATCGCGAGTCATTAGCAGTCATCAACAACTGATTCGTCTCGACTTTGAAAAACGCTTTACTGAACAAGTGGCTCAGGATATGGAGCACTTAGCAGAGCATGTCACTGACAACGCGAAAGTGATTGTCCTGTCAGACTATAACAAGGGCACCTTAGCTCACCCTCAGTACTGGATTGAAAAAGCCAGAAACAAGCAAATTACCGTACTGGTTGATCCTAAAGGCGATGACTTTACTAAATATCGTGGCGCCGATCTGATTACACCCAATATGAGCGAATTTGAAGCGGTTGTCGGTGCAGTAGAATCAGAACAGGATCTTATCAGTAAAGCGCAGACACTGATTAAAACACTGAATATTAAAGCGATTCTGATTACGCGCAGTGAACATGGTATGACGCTGGTTCAGGCGGATCAGCCGGAATTCCACTTACCCGCTATCGCCAAAGAAGTCGCCGACGTCACAGGTGCAGGCGATACCGTGATTTCAACATTAGCTACGGCATTAGCGGCTGGTGTAAGCCTTGAGCAGGCGGTGACATTAGCTAATGTGGCTGCCAGTATTGTTGTCACAAAACTAGGAACCTCTACGGTCAGTGAGCCTGAACTACGTCAGGAATATGAACGTCATCAGGGCATTAACAACACGGATCATTGTATCGGTGGTGCTGTCACGGTTGAACAGTTAAAAATGGCGGTAGAACAAGCCAAAAAACGAGGTGAGAAAGTCGTGTTTACCAATGGCTGTTTTGATATTTTACATGCCGGACATGTGACTTATCTGCAGCAGGCCAGAGCATTGGGTGACCGCCTGATTGTTGCTATTAATACCGATGAATCAGTCACAAAATTAAAAGGTGAAGGTCGTCCAATTAATACTGCTGACAGACGCTTAACGGTGCTTGCCGGACTGGCGGATGTGGACTGGGTGACCTGTTTCCCCGGTGATACACCAGAAGAGTTATTGCGACTGATTCAACCAGACATTCTGGTGAAAGGGGGCGACTACGACAAACAAGGTGTCGTTGGCTGGGAAATCGTTGAAGCTTACGGCGGTGAAGTCAAAGTGATGGGGCTGGTGGAAAACTGCTCAACGACGGCTATAGTGAATAAAATCAATCAACGAAGCTAGTTTTAGTTCGCTTTTATTTCGTCAAAGCCTTAACAACTTTACTGATATTGTCACGCAGATGGGCAGGGTTAATCGTACCGATAATCACACTACTCACTGCTGGTTCGTTAAAGATAAAGTCGAAGTTTGCCTGAACATTATCATCGGCTGAATTTTTTGCTAGATGACCGCTGCCCAAAGCCTTTTTAATAAAAATGCCTTTATTAAGTTTGGCGGCTTGTTCAATCACCGACCGTTCTTCCTGATATTGCAGATTATGCATCACCATGGCGATATCGGACTGTTCCAACGTTAATAGACCGCCTGTGACGGTCTTAGTCGACATGCCACTGGCGCGAATCCAGCCGCGTTGTTTTAAGTCAGCTAAGACTTCCAGCGCACCATGATGACGAATAATCTGTTCATCATTGCCATCAGAGTGAATCAATACAATATCTAATTCATCTCGCTGCAGGGTTTTTAAACTGTTTTCAATGCTTTTAATCAGTGATTCAGGGGTAAAGTCATAATGTGATTCACCTGTTTCCGCATCAAAATATTCACCGGCTTTGGTGGCAATGATCCACTCGCGCCGGACTTTTTTTAATAACTGTCCAAGACGTTGTTCACTGCGTCCATAAGCCGGTGCCGTGTCAATCAGATTGATGCCGGATTCCCAGGCTTGTTCAAGCAATGTCATCACTTGTTCATCATCAGGAATCTGAAAGCCATCAGGGTATTTCACTGCTTTATCACGACCGATTTTAACGGTGCCCATCCCCAGTGGGGACACGCTTAGTCCAGTATCCGCTATCGGATTTCTTCGTTCTAAATAGGCCATCAGAACGCTCTGTCCCATAACGGTTTAGCGATTTCTGGATGAGGAAAGTCAGGATTGTCGTAAGTCTGTTTTTCTATGGAGTCGACATTAATCGCTTTCAGTACCTGATCGGCTAAATCAGGTGCCAAGGCTAATTTGGTAGGCCAGCAAATATGAATATTCTGTTGTGAATCAATAAAGGCATTATCCGGCCGAGTCAGACTGGATTGTTTGGGCTCAGCCCGGTTAACGGCATGTGTTGCCCAATCCAGATTTGGGAGTTTAAACCAGGGCAGAATATTGTTGAGTAGTTGCTGCGCTTCAGCAATCAAGTTTTCTCGGGATTTACCGACACCTTCTTCGGCAATATTACCGCCGATGTACCATACGGTCTCGCCCTGTTGAGTTTGATGGCTGGAAATCGTTGCTATCGGCTTGGAACCACTTCCCAGGCTATGGGCATAGATCGTTGGCAATGGTTGAGTAGAGTCGTGACTTTTGCATAACACCATCTGCAAGGGGCGACGTTGCATCGTGGGCTGTTTGATACCTAATGATTGCAGCAGGGCTTCATTACCTTCGCCTGCGGTCAAAACAAACTGCTTTGCATGGATTGTCATATCACCAATCTGAACAATTCCTACTTTTTGCCTTGTGCGTTGCCAATGATATTGACTATCTTTAGGTACTAAAAGCATACGTGAGTGCCACTTTTCAGTGATCTTTGTTAGCAGACTTGGAATATCTAACACAGGCTCATCAAGCTGATAGAGCGTGCCTTTAAAGCCGGTATCCTGAAATAATGCCGGTGCCTCGCGTTTCTCTACCCGTTGCATACGACTACTTAAAGCTTTGCTGGCAAAAAACGACACCATTTTTGAGGACAGTTTGTCTTTAGACCATAACAATTGATGATCCGCCAGTTTTCTCACTGAGCGGAGATCAATATCACCTTCACCATTTAATGCGCTTTTCCAACGGGCAGGCATGGTGCTAATGACTTGTGCGGCTTTGGATAACACACCATTAAGGGCATATTTACTGCCACCATGAATAATGCCCTGTGAGCTGAGCGTTTGTCCTTGCCCAATGTGTCCGTGTTCCAGCAAGATGGCGTGAATACCCATATCGTTAAGGCGATGATGAAGCCACAGGCCAGCAATACCTGCGCCGATAATGACAACATCGGTGTTAAGTGTGGTTTGCGTCATGAATAAATTTAGTCTGTTTCGTCGAGGGTTTCACACAGCCAGTGACCGATCAGAATATGCCCTTCCTGAACGCGTGCCGTTTCTTTGACTGGGACGGCAATATATTCATCAGCTATTTCAGCTAATTTCCCGCCACCTTCACCAGTAAACGCACAGCTCCAAATGCCCATTTCTTTTGCGGTTTTAATACCGTTAATGACATTACCGCTATTACCGGATGTGGATAAACCAATCGCAATATCACCTGGACGCCCTAAAGCAGCAATTTGGCGATCAAATACGGTATCAAACTGATAATCGTTACTGTGAGCAGTCAAAATGGATGTGTCTGTTGTTAAGGCGATGGCACCATAGGGACGACGATCTTTGTGATAACGAACCACAAATTCGGCAGCTAAATGTTGCGCATCAGACGCGCTGCCACCATTGCCAAAGAACAGAATTTTATTGCCTTGTTTCACACAGCTTGCAATACGAGCGGCAAGTGCTGTGACTTGTGGTTCAAGTGCAAACAGACTTTCGATCATCGCCTGATGGCGTGTGATGGTGGCTTTAAATGACACGGCTTCCCCTTAAACTGGTGTAGTGATGATAACATCTCACTTTTTGAGATCGACAGTTTAACAAAATTCAGACTGACTGGCGGTTTTAAGCCATAACTGAGTTTGACTGAATCACATCATAAAACTGAATGAAAACATACACTCTCTATCTACGTGAAGAATTAGCTCATGGCTGGCAGGATAAAGCCATATTTACCTGGTTACAGACTATGCCGGGTGAGATTTTTCGTGATAAAGAGGGGCGACGTACTTTACGGTTTGAGGTGAATCAGAAAAGCTATTTTCTTAAATATCATCAAGGCGTTGGCTGGGCTGAAATTGTAAAGAACCTGCTGTCATTACGTTTGCCGATCATCAGTGCCCGTAATGAATGGCAGGCGGTGCAGTTTTTACAGTCTCATGATCTGGATACAATGACCCTAGCCGGTTACGGTGAAAAAGGTTGGAATCCGGCGAAGCGTCATTCATTTGTGATTACCGATGATTTAACCGACACGATGAGTTTGGAATATCTGGGTCAACAGTGGCGAGATAGGCCGCCATCATTCACAAGCAAATACCAGTTAATTCAGAAGTTGGCCCATATCGCAGGGACTATGCATAAAAATGGCATGAACCATCGGGATTTTTATCTTTGTCATTTTTTGTTGGATAAGTCATTTGCTGAGACTAATATTTATCAGCCAACAATGCCAATCTATCTTATCGATCTTCATCGTGCTCAGATCCGACAAAAACTCCCGCGTCGCTGGCAAATAAAAGATCTGGGTAGCTTATACTTCTCGGCTTATGCCGTGCCGCTGACACAACGTGATTTATTTCGGTTTATCAAAACTTACACTCAGCTGCCATTGCGTGAGGCATTAACCCAAAAGGCTGATTTATGGCAGCAGGTTAAACAGCGGGCAGATACCTTATATGCTGAATAATATACCGGATATTGATGCCATCATTGACTCTGACAGCCGACCTGAGCTGCCTTTTGACATAGAGCTACGGCAGGAAAGGTTTCAATGTCAGCAGGTTCTTCGTGATTTGCCTGGGCGCCGTTTAGTGATTAAGGCATTAGACAGTGCTGGAAAGGCTGTAATCATTAAACTTTTTGCGAGTGAAGGCAAAGCGCAGAAAGACTTTCAGCGAGAAATTCAGGGTATTAATGCGGTAAAAGATAGTGAGATAAACACGCCGGCATTATTAGCGACGGTTAAGGAAGCTCATGGTTCTGCACTGATATATCAATTTATAGGAAACAGTCAGCGTTTTCAGCTTGGTGATTCATCTCCAGAACGTTTGAAATTGCTATCAACGTTAATGCTGACTCTGCATCTGGATGGGCTTTATCAAGACGATATTCATCTTGATAATCTATTGCTCAATGGTCATGAAATTGTGCTGCTTGACTTGGGTTCTGTTAAACAATCAAACGATGGCAAGGCACTTGATAAGGACACCAGTTTAACCAATCTGGCGCGACTCATTGCTCAATTCTCACTACAGGAACAAATGACGCTAAAACCACTGATCGAGATGTATTATCACGGTCGTGGCTGGGAATACACTGAGGATGAACAGCAGCAGTTTACAACAAGGCTGGAAAAGGTTTGGCAAAAAAGAAAGTCACAGTATCTTAAGAAGTGTTTTCGCCCATGCACTATGACCTTTTATCAACAGAACTTTCGCTGGCAGGTCGCTGCGAAACGTGAATTCTGGCAACAAAGTCAGATTCAGTCAGTTGACGATATTGAAGCATTATTCACTGATGCACAGATATTAAAGGCCGGTAATACCGCTACGGTGATACGCACTCAGATGGGCGTCCTTGATGTTGTGATTAAACGTTACAATATCAAAAGTCTTGGTCATGCACTTAGCCGTTGCTGGCGACCAAGCCGCGCTGCTATATCCTGGCGTAATGCAAACTTACTGATGTTTATGGGCATTTCGACAACAATGCCTCTCGCTTTTATTGAGCAGCGCTTTGGTCCATTGAGACGTATAGCTTATTTTATTAGTGAATATCGGGAGGCTGAGGAGTTGTTGGATGTCTATCAACAGCGAATGCCTACCGAGTCTGAAGTGCACCAGATTCAAGACATTTTCGCTGGCCTTGAAATAGCGCAGTTGGGTCATGGCGATATGAAAGCACAAAACTTGTTATTAGATGCAAAAGGCAAAGTCTGGCTAATCGATTTAGATGCCATGCGAGAATATACCAATAAAAAACAGGCAGTCATGGCTAACTTACAAGACAAAAAACGCTTCCTGAAAAACTGGAAGAATCCTGAGCTGGAGGCTTTTTTCAGAGTGATGCTACAAAGACAAAAAATACGTTTATGAAATACGCTGTCTGTTTGTATAAGTATTTTCCTTTTGGCGGGCTCGCCCGTGATTTCATGAATATCATGCGCTGCTGTCTGCAAGCCGATGATACGGTCGATGTTTATGTGATGGAGTGGCAGGGAGAAGTACCTAAGCCATTCAATGTGCAGATTATTGAGACTCATGGGTGGAGCAACCATGCCAGGTTGCAATCGTATATAGATCAGGTGTTACCACAATTACATCAGGGTGCTTATGACCTGGTGATTGGTTTTAATAAAATGCCTGGGCTTGATGTCTATTATGCCGCAGACCCTTGTTATATTGACCGGATAAGGTCTCATCCTTTGCACGGGCTATTACAGTTTTCAGGGCGTGTGAAGTTTTATAAAGCCTGTGAAGAAGCCGTTTTTGGCAAACAGTCGAATACCGTATCTATGATGATTTCCGATGTGCAACAAACACTGTTCGAACATCATTACGGCACACCAAAAGATCGCTTAGTCAGCTTACCTCCAGGGATTGACCGTGATAGAAAACGGCCACAAAATGCAGAGCTTATTCGCAAGCAGGTGAGAGATGAGTTTAATGTCTCGGCTGATGAGTGGTTATTGTTGATGGTAGGCACGGGCTTTAAAACAAAAGGTGTTGACCGGGCAATAGCCACCTTGGCAAATTTACCGGATGCCATTAAACAACAAACTAAACTGATGATTATCGGCGATGGCGATAACCGTTATTTACAGCGTCAGGCCCAGCAATCCGGTATTGATAAGCAAGTTGCGTTTCTTGGTGGGCGCTCTGATATTCCACGCTTTTTGCTGGCGGCTGACTTGTTAATTCATCCTGCCAGAAAGGAAAATACGGGGACGGTGATCCTGGAAGCCATGGTAGCAGGTCTGCCAAGCTTAGTTTCCGATGTATGTGGTTATACCAAACATGTGATTAAGGCCGATGCCGGTCTGGTTATTAAGAATGCCGATAGTGCACAGCAAACAGCCTTAGACCTTGTTGAAATGTTAGATAAGAATAAATTACAACAATGGTCTCAGCACGCTTTGCACTATGCTGTGACGGAAGATTTGTACAGTATGCCGCAACAGGCAGCCGCAGTGATTAGGTCACAGGCAAAACAAAAAAGGAAAAAACAATGACAACAACGGTCTTGGTTACCGGCGGTGCAGGGTATATTGGCTCGCATATCTGTGTAGTGTTACTGGAAGCAGGATTTGATGTCGTGGTCGTGGACAATCTTAGTAATAGCTCCTCTTTAGCTATCGATAGAGTAAGTCAGATTACAGGGAAAAAAATCGCTTTTTACAAAGCAGATTGTCGTGATAAAGCGGCTTTACAAGGTATTTTTAATACCCATCCTATTGATGCTGTTATTCACCTGGCAGGATTAAAAGCTGTGGGTGAGTCCTGTGCTTTTCCTTTGATGTATTACCAAAATAATCTGGATGCCACCTTTGTTTTGTTAGAGGTGATGCAGCAATTTTCCGTGAAAAACTTTGTATTTAGTTCATCAGCCACCGTCTATGGCGATCCTGCTTCAATGCCCGTAAATGAAACGTTTCCGACTTCGGCAACGAATCCTTATGGCCGTACAAAGCTGATGATAGAAGAAATTCTGGCAGATATGGTCAAGGCGACGCCAGATCAACTTAGTGTGGTGTTATTACGTTACTTTAATCCGGCTGGTGCACACGAGTCTGGTCTTATTGGTGAAGATCCCAGTGCTATTCCAAATAATCTGATGCCTTATGTCACGCAAACAGCTATTGGTAAACGAGAGTGCTTATCCGTTTTTGGAGGCGACTATGACACCGTTGATGGCACAGGTGTTCGAGACTATATCCATGTGATGGATTTAGCTCGAGGACA
This sequence comes from Methylophaga thalassica, assembly GCF_030159795.1. Lineage (NCBI taxonomy): Bacteria > Pseudomonadati > Pseudomonadota > Gammaproteobacteria > Thiotrichales > Piscirickettsiaceae > Methylophaga > Methylophaga thalassica. The sequence continues at coordinate 374,210 of NZ_BSND01000013.1, forward strand.
CCTTGAGGCGCTGAACTGGCTGGAATCGGATGCGACAGCACCCTGCTGTAAAGCGGTTAATCTGGGCACGGGGCAGGGATACAGCGTACTTGAAGTGATCGCTGCTTTTGAACAGGCATCGGGCAAGCAAGTGAATTATAAAATTGTCGACCGCCGTGCGGGAGATGTGGCAATTAATTATGCCGATCCGGCCTTAGCAAAATCACTATTGGGATGGACCGCTGAGAAAACACTGGATGATATGGTGACTGATGCCTGGCGCTGGCAAAGTCAAAACCCTAATGGATATGGCGATGCTTGAATTATCGGCCGCTACATTAGTCGGCAAAGGATTACACAGAGAAGTCCATGTCCATCCTGACGATGATTCAAAATGTGTGAAGGTCGTTGTTTTACGGGGTGAGGAAGAGACTCGTCGAGAACAGGCTTATTATCGGTTCCTGCAGCGCCGAAATATTGATTGGATCAGCTTACCCCAGTTTTACGGTAATGAAGAAACGAATATGGGGCCTGGCGCTGTCTTTGATTTAATTCGTGATGACGATGGGCAAGTGTCCAAAACTTTGGCGTTTTATCTGGACAATCTGAGCTCGACACCAGAGTTAGTCGAATCTATTAGTCAGGCGCTGATTAAATTGAAGCGGGACTTACTAGAGCAGAATATTATTACCATGACACTCAAACCTAAAAATATTGTCGTACAGAAACATAGAGATAGGTTGAGATGCTTGATTATCGACAATATAGGTAACTCGGATATTTTACCGATTAGTAGTTATGTTCGCTTTTTCGGCAGAAAAAAAATTGAACGCAAGTGGGAAAAGTTTAAAGGTTTATTATCAAAGAAGTTTACTAACCAATCGAACGCGAAGAAAATTATCTCCAATATATAAAAATCAAGATAGGGACATTGGTACGTGACTGAGAAAAAAATCTTAATTCTGGATGGAATTGGTGGGGCTACCCTTGGCCGAGACATTCATGCTTGTATCGACAACTCAGAATATTATGATTTAGCGAAACTAAAGCAGATCAACTTATACAAGCCTCGCTCAGCTCTGGCAAAAGTAAAACGAAATTTTTCAGAGAAGAAGAGTTTTTATTACTTACCCAAAAAAGCCCTATCGTCGTTTTTAACGGTGCTTGATGATGTGAAACCTGAAGTTATTTTTGTTATAGGTTTTGTGTACCGTTTTATTAATCCCGAACAGTTTAAAGATATTGCAAAATCTAGAAATATAAAGCTCTATTTGTACGATACTGATAGCTGTAACCTCTACACGAAACGTAGAGAGTTTATATATTTTATTGAGAATGAGGTGCGTATTTATGACCGAGTCTTTTCATTCTCAAAAGTAGTGACAGAGTTTTTCAATCGCATGAATATCGATGCGATATTTTCACCTTTTGGGGCTAACCTTATTGAACGGCAACCAGGAAAGTTTCAGCATGAAGTGTTATTTGTTGGTAGTGCCGATCTTAGACGTTGTTTTATGCTAGAGCATATTGCTGATTATGTCTCGATAAAAGGCGCTCGTTGGACGCGTAACCAAGCCATATTATCCAAGAAACTGCAAGAAATAATAGATGATAAACCCGTGTGGGGAGAGGCTTTGCATCAGCATCTAATGGGGTCAAAGATAGTATTAAATATCACGAGAGGACCATTTTATGCGGCTGAAACGGGAGTTAATCTGAGGATTTTTGAAGCTATGGCAGCAGGATGTTTTGTTCTGACAGATTACTGTGATGAAGTTGCCGAGTTATTCGACATCGGTCTGGAAATTGAAACATTCAAGGGGTCAAAAGAACTGGTAGAGAAAGTCGCTTATTATTTAAGTAATGATGAAGCCCGTTTAGCTATAGCTAAACGGGGACAACAGAAAATACGTCAACAGTTCACTTGGGATAAACGTACCCAGCATATGTTGAGTTATATGGGGTGATGATCATCTTTAGTAATTAAGATATCTTCCATGACTAAGTATTCTAAGTCTGAGCCAAAGAACATATTCAATGCATCTGTAGGGCTGCATACCATTGGCTCACCACGGCGATTCAGAGAAGTGTTCAGTACCACGCCATTACCGGTAAGTTTTTCCATTTCCTGAAGAAGTGAGTAATAACGAGGATTGGTGGCCTTTGTGACAATTTGAGCACGGGCTGTTCCATCTTCATGTACGACTTCTGGAATACGTGATTTCCAACTTTCTGCCACATCAAACGTAAATGTCATATATGGACTAGGGTGATCCGTCTGTAGTATTTCTGGTGCGATTGTATCCAGCATGCTCGGACAGAATGGACGCCAGCGTTCACGGTATTTGATTTGGGCATTAATTCTGTCAGCAACCCCAGGATGGCTGGGTGAGCCGAGAATACTGCGGTTACCTAAAGCGCGAGGTCCGAACTCCATATGTCCCTGAAACCAGGAAACCGGATTACCATCAGCCAGAATTTTGGCTGTTTCTGCAGTAACATTGGTCATTCGTTGCCATTTGACTGGCTGCTCGTATTGCTCACATGCTTCAATACATTGTTCTGTTGTATACGCAGGTCCTAAGTAGACATGTTCCATTTTTTCTACTGGTACCCCCGCTAATTGTGAAGCATAGCTGGCCGCACCAATGGCCGTACCCGCATCACTTGCAGCCGGTTGTACAAACAGTTCTTTAACGCCAGGCATGGCGATAATACGTTGATTCAGTTTGACGTTTAATGCAACACCGCCTGCATAAGCAATTTTGCCGGTCTCTTTAATAATGTCACCGAGATAAAAATCAATGAGTTTTAAGGCTGTCTTTTCTAACAGATCTTGGATACTGGCGGCATAGTCGATGTAAGGCTCGTCTTTTTCATCACCTTCACGCATTGGCCCGAGCCATTCAATTAATTCAGGGCTGAAAAAGTAACCTTTGCCGTTCTTTTTGAAACGGCGGGTACCTACAACGTTCACTAGTTTTGTATTGACTTTGAATTCACCGTCTTTGTAGTCAATCAAGCGTGAAAAATCGAAACGTTTAGGATCACCGTAAGGGGCCATACCCATCACTTTGAACTCGCCATCCAGCATTTCAAAACCAAGGTATTCAGTCAGTGCTCCATAAACCCCACCAAGCGAATCTGGATCATAGAATTCTTTGATTTTATGAATCTTGCCATTTTCACCATAACCAAAGAACGTGGTGGCATATTCACCCTTACCATCGATACCGATAATGGCTGTTTTTTCTTTGAAACCGCTTAGATGGTAAGCACTGCTGGCATGAGCTAAATGATGTTCGACGGGAACAAATTTAACGCGATTTGCGCCGATACCCAGATCATCTAATAGCTTCATCACATTTCGGTGATTACGCCAATATCGACGATTGCCACTGAATAAGGCGGTAAGTGCTCGGTCTGGAGCATACCAATGACGTTTAGCATAATGCCAGCGGGCGGGTGATTTCAGACCAATTTCGGCGTAAGGGAAAGCTACAATATCAATCTGATCGGGACGAATACCAGCTTGTTCCAAACAAAATTTAGTTGCCTCGTAGGGCATTTTTCCTTTGGCATGCTTGTCACGGAGAAAGCGCTCCTCTTCAGCAGCAGCTACAAGCTTTCCATCAATATATAAAGCAGCGGAGGCGTCGTGATTTACCGCGCCAGACAAACCTAAAACGATCATGATGTGATATATGTCTTTGAGTTAAACAGCGTGTAAGTATATCGCATGCAGTCGGCCAACACGACTAATGACGTTTTGCTTTTTTGGGCTTAGCAAGCTTCTGTAAAAGTTGTCTGGTTTTTTTAGATAACGGTTGCTCGTTGAAGTACTGCTGTAAAAAGAAAACGCGATCTTTCTTCGACCAGTCTTGATTAGCATGACGTTCTAATGTGCCCAGATCCCTCATCATCGATTGCCGCACGAACAATGTACGTTTCATTTTCTCCAAATCGATTATTTTTATATCCCAACCACTGCTGATTGGCTTGGCAAAAATATGTTTGGGATAAAGTGAGTTATGCTGAAAATGTGCCTGATGCATATCTGCTAACACATGGGCGACTGCTTTCAGCAACTGTTTACGAGATACACTTGATAGACTTAAAGGAGAAATGTTTTCCAGAGATTGGTAACCAGTCAGTTCTTTTGTTACCAGTATCGCCCTGGACTTGTCACATGAAAAATAAACCGGATCGAGCGTCGGAATGTGTTTTGCTGTCAGCCTGAGAATATTGTTATATTCCTTTTGAAAGGTATGAATGCCTTTTAGTGGATGACACCATGTTTTAGTGCGGTGATTCTCCTGACGTTTGATGAACACATCAACCGCGCCATTTGCTGTTTTCAATACATATTTAACCACACCACTCCAGCCGCCACGTCTATGATTTGGGGGCTCGAACCAGTCTGTATCCAGTTGCCATAACTGTTCAAAATACTCTGAGTTGGATAATAGTTGTGCTTCTTTTAGTACTGACATTTTAGCGCTCTGATTGCTTTTCTCTCTATAATCACAAACATAAATTATCACACTATTAAATACTTATTTCTTCAAACGTGCTTTAAGTGCAGGCATGGACCAGAAATATTGCCTTACCGCGCTTTCAGTAAAATGTTGGCTGATTTTCCTATTCACTTTACCAACTATGTTCATACGTTCAGCGTTATTGAGATGTAAGGTTTTCTTTAATTGTTCTGCCAATTTTTTATGGTCACCTATTGGAAAAGAGTAGCCAGCCTCTGAAATAGCTTCTTTATTTCCATTGCACTCAGAAGCAATACAGACCTGCTCTGCTGCAAACGCTTCAAGCAAAGAAACCGGTAATCCTTCACGAATAGAACTGAGTACAAAGGTGTCAAAAGCCTTCAAATATTTATAAAACTCGGGAACCATACCAAGAAATATCACCTTATCAGTTACACCTAACTCACTTGTTAATGATTTAAGTTCCGTTTCAAGTCTGCCTTTTCCAGCAACTATAAGTTTTGAACCTGGTAACGCATCGCGAGCATGAGCAAACGCTTTTATTAGCGTTTTCTGGTCTTTATCTTCATGCAAACGTCCTACATTCACAAACAAATAGTCATTATCAGGAAGGGATAAGGCTTGTCGAGCTTGATCTCGAGGTAGTTGTTTTTCCCTTATCGACTGAAAGTCGAGGGAGTTATAGAGGTGTTGAACTTTTTCATCATCAAATAAAAAAAGACTTTTTCTTATATCGTCTCGTATGGCTTTCGATACACCTAAAAGTAATAAGTTCTTGCGATGAAAGAAAGCAAATAACTTCCTCATTAAAGGCGTAAAAACGCCGTCTATGTGTGCGACACCGATAACAAACAAGTTTTTGACATGACTAGCGATGTATATAGATTTATAACGATGCGCTATTGCGAACTCAAATTGATATTGCTTATCAAGCTGGCGAATTTTTTTGATTAGCTGCTGTTTCAATCCTTTCATTTGCTTTGATGAAGCATCCAAGAATATCACTTCATCGGCGCCACACTGCTCAACGACCTCAGAATTGTGTTGTCCTTTAATAAACACAGTAATAACCCTGAAATCTGTATTCTTGAATAAGGCAGCATATTGATTTGCCACGCTTAAGAAAGGGGCTTCATATCCATGACACAGCAGTAATACATTTCGCTCCACGAGCAACTACTCCTTCATTCCAGTGGGAGTAATATGTTTGTAGACAATGGCTCTGTCACCTCTGGCATTTTGACTTTGATGAACGGGTTCAAGATCCCAGTCACTATAGATTTTTTCATCATCCTGATGAGACTTTTTTTCTACAACGAGCAAGTAATCAAAATCAGGCGAACCTTCAAGTTCTCGATTCAGTTTTAGTTGCGTCTTTGGCTCATTTTCATGGAAATAAAAATCAATAAAAATATCATTGGTGAGAACTCGGCTATTTTCTGGCAAATGTTGGCTTGCCCAGATCGCCGTTTCTTTTATATAGCCTTTGGTTACACTCGTCGTGCATGAATCAATCAGACTGGCTAGAAGCAATAGCGAAATTAATACAAGCGCAACTTTATTTTTTGCTTGCCAGTACTCATCTATTAGTCTGCACATGGATGGTAGCATTAGTAACATCAGAGCAGTGATTAGCATGACAGCATAACGCGTACTCATGAAGTAATGTTTAAATAGGAAGGAAAGCAAAATGACGACGTTTATACCGACGAAAAAAAGTAAAAAACGCTGAGTCTTAGCATCAGATGAGCTCTTTTTGTGCTGAAGTCTCGCGAAGACAAATAAAATAAGATTAAGAGGTGATAAGCCAGTAATGATTTTTGCCAGTAACATATAAACCAGGCCTGAAGCCAAAATCATCCCGCTGTATCTTTCAGAATACTGATTCAATAATTCATTACCGAGAATGGCTGTTTTAGTATGAAATTCATCAGTAATGGCTGAGTAGTCCAGAAATTGCGTCACGCTAAGGACTTTACCAAATGCATTCATTAGTCCTTGCTGTTGGGTAAAGGTGACAGCACTGATTACTCCAGCGAACAGGAAGAATGAACAAAGCTTGACACTGGCTTTTGAGCCCTCTTTAACACCTAGTTGGAAGAGGATGAAGAGAGGTGTTGCCAGAATAATAGTGATAGCTTCAACACGAAATAACATGGCTAACAAGCTGGATAATTGCCAGTAAAAGCCATTTAACCAGCTGGGTTTTTCCAGAAAAATAATGGTTCGATACATGGATATAGATATAAAAGCCCAATAACCAATATCTCGAATAATATAACTGCGATAGTCATTTAAGGTGGAAAAGCACAGAATGAGCAACGCCGCAATAAAGACGTATCGCTGGGTTGTGAGTAGCTTGCTGGCGATAAGAAAAAGTGCATCGGTGAAAACGACAAAAAGCAGGCTATTGATTAGCTGACCGCTAAACTCCAGTTTGAAACCGCTAAATTGATGAAACTTTGCAATCAACATGGAAAAAAACGGCCAGTCATACATTGATGCTGTGGCTGTAAGTCCCCCGTCAATATAGGCTTTTGCCATATTTATGTACAAAACACCATCACTGTTGATTAGCTGATCATTGGTGAATGCCAATATGGAAAGTAGAAGACTAAATAACGCCGTAAATAAGCGTAACTGGTTATTATTAAGTTCTGAAAAAAACGAGTTTAGCGATTTCATTTTGTTGTTTTTATTTGTTCAATAACACTTTCAACAGAAAGTTGTTTCATACAGTTATGATGCCCCAGAGGGCAGGTGCGTTTAAAGCATGGGCTACAGTCTATATCAATCTGGATGATATTAGCGTTGTTGGCTAAGGGGGGAGTGAATGCGGGTGATGTTGGACCATAAACTACTACTAATGGCACCTGTAACGCCGCAGCAATATGCATTAAGCCTGAATCATTGGAAACAACGTAATCTGCAGTGCCTAATAAGTCTATGGCTTCTTCTAACTGTGTCTGACCAGCAAGGCTGATTAAATTATCAGACTTATCCCGACAAAGACTGACGATTTCGTCTGCCGTGCTGATATCCGCCTTGGAGCCAAGAATTAATACTTGCCATCCTGACGTAAGAAAAGAGTCTGCTAGCGCTGCATAATGCGATGTCGGCCATTGTTTGGCTGGCCCAAATTCTGCACCAGGACAAAGGATAAGTCGTTTTTGCTGAACAGACTGGCGTTTAGGATTAATGACTTCATTTGGGGGCTCACCAATCATCAACGGTGCTTGATAAGTCGGTTTTATCTGTGACTGTGATGCTGGATGTGCCAAAGCAACAAAGCGCTGAACCATCATCGGTAAAGCTTTTTTGTCCAGTTTTCGGGCATCATTTAGTAAGCCATAACGATATTCGCCACGCCAACCGGTTCTTACAGGGATTTTGGCAAACCAGGGAATAAGCGCTGATTTCCATGAGTTGGGTAAAACAATCGCCTGATCGTAATGTTTATCACGCAGCGACAGGCCTAATTCTCCACGCATTTTCCAAGCAAAGATACCATGAGATATTGGCATACTGATGGCGTTGTTAACTTCAGGCATACGCTGCAACAATGGTCGTGTCCAGTCCATCGCGAGGACATCAATGATAACCGCTGGATCTTGTTGCTTTAGCGCAATAAAAAGTGACTGTGCCATGACCATGTCACCCACCCAAGATGGACCGACAATTAAGATCTTTTTATTGGGGTTCCTTCCCGCCATGACTAATGTAATGTGCTATGAGCGATATAAATAAACACGACACCGAGAGCAATCAAACTGATTTGCTGTAAAGATTCAATAGGTTTGACCTTTTCGTGCAGGCCAGGAATTAAATCGGCAACAGCCACATAAATGAAGCTGGATGCGGCAACCAGCAGAACATAAGGCAGGAAATGCTGCATACCGGATAACGCAAAGTAACCAATTAACGCGCCGGCTAATGTGCCTAAACTCGACATGATATTGTAATAGAGGGCTTTTTTTCGGCTAAATCCACTGTGTAATAAAATGACAAAGTCGCCCAATTCTTGTGGGATTTCATGAGCTGCAATAGCTAAGGCGGTGACCACCCCAAGATGTACGTCAGTCAGAAACGCTGCGGTGATTAAGATACCATCCACAAAGTTATGTATCGTATCGCCAATCAGAATTAACGGGCCAGCCGATTTATGCTTGTGATTATGGTGATGACCACCATGATGATCGGGTCTGTCCAGTTCAGGGATATGTTCATGACCATGATGAGTATGGCAGTGTCGCCATAACACCATTTTCTCTAGTGCAAAAAAACTGAGTAAACCGAGAAGTAATGTTAAACCGATAGCATGCGCATCAATGGCATACTCATGCTCAATAGCATGTGGAATTAAACCCAAGAAAGAAGCGCCGAGCATCGCGCCTATCGCAAAACTAACAAGGTGTGGCACGGCCAGTGTGCGATGTTTTTCAGGCAATAATAAAAACGATGAAGCCACAACAACGCTCAAAAGTCCGCCTACCAGACTAAAAACAATGATCCAGATGAGTAATTCCATAATGATCCAACAAGGCTGAATTAAGCCGCTAATGATACCTTATTTATCGCTGATCCAGATAAGCGAAACCATACGACCAGTCTCTCCATCCCGTCGATAGGAGAAAAAACGGGAAGCGTCAGTCATCGTACAATAATTGCCACCGAATAATTGCGAGACACCATACTGTCTCAATCTCAGGCGGGCGAGTTGATAGATATCGGCTAAGAAGTGACTGTCATCGATTTGCTGAAAAGCGACTTCAGCCATCGGATCGTGACTGATAAATGCCTCATATACATCTAAGCCAACTTCGAACTTTTCCGGACCGATGGCTGGCCCCAACCAGGCATAAATATGTTCTGCGGCAGCATCAAATTGCGCTAAGGTTTTTTCAATAATGCCATCGGCTAAACCTCGCCAGCCTGCATGTATTGCGGCAATTTCAGTACCAGATACATTACTGAGCAATAGTGGCAGACAGTCAGCGGTCATAATCGCGCAGACATGATTGGTTTGATTAGCGTAAATCGCATCCGCTTCGATGCCTTCCTGCCAATCCTGACTATTAATTACCTGAGTGCTGTGTGTTTGTTGCAGCCATAGCGGGGAGGCTGGCAGTTTTAGGAGAGAGCTAAGTGCCGCGCGGTTTTTTTCCACATTCTCAGGCGTATCGTTGACGTGATTGGCAATATTAAAGCTATCGTATGGGCTAGGGCTGATACCGCCCTTTCTGGTTGTTGTGTATGCCTGAATATGGTCGGGCATGGTCCAGTCTGGCGTAATAAATTCCAGCGTTTTTCTAACCATTCACCGCATCCAGTAAGTAGCTTTGCCAAACCTGAAATAAGTGTTCATCAATGGCGGCACATGATGAACGTGGCTGTAAGGTGTAACGAAACGAAGGATCGCCATACAGAGTGGAAGCAAAACCACCTGCTTCTTCTAAAATTAAGTCGCCGGCCGCATAGTCCCAGATTTGCTGACTACCATGCAGATAAATATGTCCACGGCCAGCCGCCAACCAGCATAACTCCAACGCGATAGAGCCCAGATTTCGCTGCGAGGCAAAAGGGCGATCTGCCACGATTTTAGAGGCTAAGGCTGGGGGTAAACGCTTAAAGTCGACAAACGCGATGGTGTTGTCGAGGCTAAGATTAGGTGAGGTCAGACGCAGTGGTTCATCATTCAGCCAAGCGCCCTGACCGCGAATAGCGGTGAAACTCTCATTACGAGAGGGATCCAATACCATGGCAAAGGTCACTTCACCGTGTTCAATCAGGGCCAGTGAGATGGAGTAAAACGGTAAACCTGAAGCAAAGTTGCTGGTACCGTCCACAGGATCAAGACACCAGATTGGTTTGCCGGAATCAAATAGTTGTTGCTGCTGTTCAGTAGACATTTCTTCGCCGAGCAAAGCGATATCAGGATGCAACTCAGCAAGCTGTTTTGTTAATGAGCTTTGCACCGCACTATCCGCGGCTGTGACGATACTACCGTCCTTTTTATAGTCACGGCTGACATTATTGGTATAAGGCAAAAGGGTCGTGGAGGCCACGTCCCTGACAAGTTGCTGAATTTGTTGCCGGTCTATATTCATGTCTTGAGTATAACAGCGAAAAAAGGAATTTGATTCAATCTATCGATGACAATCTGTAAACTGCTAGTCACTTTAGTAGCTTTTTGACTTCAACACCATGCGAATGCCCCGATTTTATACTGAAATATTGTCATCTTCTGAATCAGAATTTGTCTTGCCTGATGACGTGCATCGTCATGCTGTTCAGGTACTACGTCTGAAACCTGGAGCAAATATCCGTTTGTTTAACGGGCAGGGTATGGAGTATGAGGCAGAATTAACTCTTGTTGAAAAACGACAGTCACGCGTTTGTCTTGGTCAGCTTGTAGAAACGCAGAAAGAATCACCACTAGACATTACCCTGCTACAAGGCATTTCTCGTGGTGAACGCATGGATTTTGCCATTCAGAAAGCGGTGGAACTGGGTGTGAAAAAGATTGTTCCGGTGATTACCGAACGTTGTAATGTGCAGTTAAGTGGTGATCGTGCTGATAAGCGTTTTAATCACTGGACAGGCGTTATGGTCAGTGCCTGTGAGCAGTCTGGACGCAGTTTCCTGCCCGAGTTAACGGCCGTTCAAACCTATTCAACAGTGCTTGCTGACTATAAAGATGAGTTGAACTTAGTGTTGGATCCTTTGGCACACAAAGGATTTTCTGAATTGAGCAAACCGGCGTCCCTGACCATGTTAATTGGGCCAGAGGGTGGTTTGTCAGATACTGAAATTGAGATGGCAAAAAACGCCGGCTATCAAGCAGTACAGTTTGGTCCTCGTATTCTTCGCACAGAAACAGCTGCGGTGGCAGCTTTAGCTGTTGCACAAACATTATGGGGTGATCTGGGATGAATGATAGTGGTTTACTACTGATTATTCTCGGTAGCCTCGCCTGGTTTTGGTGGGACAGTCGTGGCGTGGCTGAACGCGCCACGATAGCCGCAGAATCTTATTGTGCCAATTCCGGCGTCGCCTTCTTAAATGATACAGTGTTCTGGCGTAAAATCCGTTTTAAACGTAACCGTCAAGGACGAATACAGTTACAGCGTTATTATTTTTTTGAATTTGCCAGCGATATGCAGCAGCGCTATCGGGGGGAAGTCATTATGATGGGGAAAAAAGTGGAGTCGATTAGCATGGATGCGTTTCGGGTCGGTTAATCACATCAGAGGATAAACATGTCTAAATTTACGGCATTGGTGGTGGATGATTCTCGCGTTGCCAGAATGACGTTGAGTAAGTTATTACGTGATCACAGCTTCAACAGTGTTGAACTGGGGAGTGCTGAAGAAGCTATGCACTGGCTGCAAACTACCGATAAACTGCCTGATCTCATTTTTATGGATGTGATGATGGCAGCAATGGATGGACTCACAGCCACTGCTCAGCTAAAACAGCATTCACAATGGGGACGAATTCCGGTCGTTATTTGTACCGGTAATGAAACCGAAGCCGATCAGAAAAAGGCCTTTGATGCCGGCGCCTCTGCTGTGTTGAGTAAGCCACCTGAGGCAGATAAGGTGGCCGCCATATTGGACGAGATTGAGCTCAGAACAATCGACTTACCGGAGATGAGCCCTTCAGGAGTCGAACCACAACAGCTTGATATTGAGGCCATAGTGACTTCGCTTAAAGCTGAGTTGATGAACGATCTTGATATGCGTTTGCAACAAATCCAACTGCCGGAAAAGACTACAACGGAATCCCAATTAGGGGCAGCTGAGATTACTCAGTTGGTGAAAGAGCTGACGCAACAACAGTTTTCTGATCTGAAACAATCACTGTCAGTGCAATTGAATGAGCTGGTTACGATAACGGCTGAACCGGTTTTACAACAGGCGCTTAAAGATATGGATTTGAGTTCGAGTATCGATCGGGCTCTGGAGCAGCATGCTGGGAAATGGTTGGATAAACAACAAAATATCGTGCGTGAGTCGGTGTTAAGGCAGCTTAAGCATGATTTAAATCCATTGGTCGCAAAAAGTCTGGAACGCTTAGTCAATGAAAAAATCCTACCGCTTATCCGCAATCAAGTGACGGCGATGAAGCAGGAGTTTGATAACAGTCATCAAGAACAATGGGCTCAGCTTCATGCACAACTGACCATGCAGCGTAATATCAGTATCGGAATCGGCGTTATAGCAATATTAGCGTTGGTGTTTGTGTTTATTTAATGCTGCCCTCTATACGTGAAGCTCAGGCCTATGGCCGTGCCTGTTTAAGCAGTTCAATCAGTCCAGATATCGATATACAGTATCTTCTGTGTCATCTTCTGGACTGTTCTCCAACACGATTATTACTGGATGCCGAAAGCGATCTCACAGAAAGCCAATGGCAACAATTTAAACAATTTATTGAACGCCGAAAGAACGGTGAACCGATAGCTCACATCACGGGCTCGCGAGGGTTCTGGTCGTTGGAGCTTGACGTAAATGATTCAACACTGATTCCTCGCCCGGATACTGAATTATTAGTCGCACTGGCCTTGGCGAAAGTAGAAGCCGGCATGAAAATTATTGATCTGGGCACGGGTAGCGGGGCCATTGCTTTATCCATCGCAGATGAGCGGCCGGATATCACCATGTTTGCCACGGACTTTCATCTGCCTGCAGTGCAATTAGCTCAGGCAAATGCACGTAAACACAAATTAGATAACGTGCATTTTATGCAGGCTTTCTGGCTGACGGCCTGTCAGCAAAATCAATTTGATATGGTGATATCAAATCCACCCTATATCGAAGCGGATGATCCGCATTTGCAGCAAGGTGATGTGCGATTTGAACCTCTTTCTGCGCTCATTTCTGGCCCGGACGGGTTGGACGATATACGGCTTATTACCCAGCAGGCGGCAAACTGTTTGCGTCCAAATGGCTGGTTGCTGGTGGAACATGGTTATGATCAGTCTGTGGCTGTGCAACAGCTTTTTTCCGCCGCGGGCTTTTCTCATATTTCAGCACACCAGGATTTTGGCGGAAACGACCGGGCCGTGATGGGCCAACTCACGTTATAATGCTGCAATACGCTATTGAGTCTAATCACTGATGAATGACGAACAATTATTACGCTACAGTCGCCATATTTTATTGTCGCAAATGGATATTGAAGGGCAGCAGCGTCTGCTGGACGGCCATGTGATGATCATTGGTTTAGGTGGGCTAGGCGCGCCTGTTTCCATGTATTTAGCGGGCTCTGGTGTGGGTCATTTAACCTTAGTTGATGATGATGTGGTGGAATTAGCTAATCTGCAAAGACAGATTGTTCACACCCATCAAAACATCGGTCGAAAAAAAGTTGAATCGGCGGCAGAACAATTACATGCCTTAAATCCTGATATCAGGATTGATATGATCGATAAACGTCTGGATAAACCAGCTATGCTGGCGGCATCTAGAGATGTCGATGTGATCGTAGACTGTACCGATAATTTTGAGACGCGTTTTTTCTTAAACGAAGTCAGCAGGGAAAATAAGATTCCCCTGGTATCAGGAGCAGCGATTCGTTTTGACGGACAAGTGACAGTCTATGATCCACGACAGGCTGATTCACCGTGCTACCGCTGCTTGTATGAAGACAAAGGCGAATTACAGGAAACCTGCTCTGAGAGTGGTGTGTTTGCCCCCATGCTCGCGATGATTGGCGGAACGCAGGCCGCGGAAACATTAAAACTGCTGGCAAAAATTGGGACACCTTTAACGGGGCGTTTATTACTGCTGGATGGGCTTTCCATGAGTTGGCGAGAAATAAAACTCAGGCCAGATCCAAGCTGCCCGGTTTGCTCCGATAGCCACCACAGAATATAAGCCGATAAGGCATCTCAAACCATTGAGAAAGACAAATAAGTCGAGGATTTGAACACAGATGAGTCAAATGACAAACACCGTTGAATTAGAACGTGCCGCTGATATGGCATTAACTGAAGCCAAAAAGCAGGGGGCCAGTGCTGCTGAAGTGGGCATCAGCCATAGTGAAGGATTATCGGTCACGGTCCGCCAACGTGAAGTCGAAACGCTGGAGCACAATAACGATACCGGTTTGGGCATCACGGTGTATTTCGGACACAGCAAAGCCTCATCCAGCACATCTGACTTAAGTGAAGCCGCTATTGCTGAAGCAGTCAAAGCGGCTTGTAATATTGCTAAACATACTCAGGCAGATGAAGCGGCAGGGCTTGCCGATGCAAATTTAATGGCCACAGCGTTTCCGGAATTATCGCTTTATCACCCCTGGCCAATTGACGTGGATAAAGCCATTGATTTAGCGACATTGTGTGAACAGGCCGGTCTTGATCGCGATAGTCGGATTTCAAACTCAGAAGGCGCCACTGTCTCCAGTCATAGTGGACAACGTGTGTATGCAAACAGTCATGGTTTTATCGGAGCAACACAAAGCAGTCGTCATAGTCTGTCTGCCACACTGATTGCTCAAGATGAGCGAGGCATGCAGCGTGATTATTGGTATGACATTAAACGCGATGCTAACGATCTGGCTAGTGCCGAGTCGATTGGTTTAAAGGCCGCTGAACGGACGTTATCAAGATTAGGTGCCGGTGAAGTGAAAACCGGAAGTTATCCGGTGATTTTTACTGCGCAAATGGCCCCTTCTTTATTTGGCCAGTTAATCTCTGCTATCCGTGGTGGTGCTTTATACCGTAAAGCTTCTTTTTTGCTGGACAAAAAAGGCGAGCAAATTTTTCCTGAATTTATTCATGTGCATGAGCAACCGCATATTCTTAAAGCATTAGGCAGTGCCAGTTTTGATGGTGAAGGCGTGGCGACACAAAACCGTGACATCATATTGGATGGTGTACTGCAAGGCTATGTGCTCGACAGTTATGCTGCCCGACGCTTAGGCATGCAAACAACCGGAAATGCGGGTGGTGTGCATAATTTAACTATTGATAGCAGTACTGACGCTGATTTAGCTGCGCTGATAAAGCAGATGGATAAGGGCATTATCGTCACGGAAACCATGGGCATGGGCGTTAATATTGTGAATGGTGACTATTCACAAGGCGCAGCGGGGTTTTGGGTTGAGAACGGTCAAATCCAATATCCGGTTGATGAATTTACCATCGCCAGTAACTTGCAAGACATGTTTATGGGGATTGTGGACGTAGGCAGTGATGTGGATATACGAGGCAATACCCGTTGTGGTTCAGTGTTGCTCGAAAAAATGATGATAGCTGCCTCTTAAATGGAATTGCAAGCTCTCAATAGAGATTGAGGCCCAATTCCGTATCACTGATAATTTAACGCAGCTAATATGCAGTTCTAATGTTAAACAACGACGGGTGTTTGTCTAGCTTAAAGCTAACTGTTGTCAATAAACATCATGTGTAAAAGAGCTGCTGTTATTTGCTAATAACAGGAAAAGATTTTAAATCTAATTGAGAATGTGTTGCATTTAGATTTAGTTAAAGGTAAAGTTTCGTTCCTTCTGGCGTGACAACGCGTTTGGTTTATCTTTACTAAATACGAGCAATATGAAAAATAAATTCCCCTCACGACGTCCTGTATTAAATAAATCGGTTCATCCTACGATCACCGCTTTTTTATTATCACTCCCGCTGTCACCGGTTGTTATGGCTGATAATAGTGTTACTGATAACGAAATTGATCTGGATAGTATTAGCGTTGTGGGTGAGAAAGAGAACCAGTTCAATACCGAATATTCATCCTCAAATAAATTCACCGCTCCGTTGTTGGATACACCAAAAACGGTCAACGTTATTCCAAAAGCCGTTATTAGTGAGAAAGGGGTGACTACGCTTGAAGAGGCATTACGAACTGTGCCAGGCATTACTTTTGGCGCTGGTGAGGGAGGTAATCCCTTAGGTGACAGACCCTTTATTCGTGGCATTGATAGTCAGAATAGTATTTCGGTTGACGGTTTACGTGACATTGCAGCTGGTTCACGTGAAATGTTTAACGTAGAACAAGTGGAAGTGATAAAAGGTGCTGATTCAGCATTCAACGGCCGTGCAGGTGCTGGTGGGAGTATCAATATTGCGACCAAGCTTCCAAAAGCCGAAAACTTTAAGCATGCTGAAATTGGTTTAGGCACAGATAACCATTTCCGCAGCACTATTGATGTGAACCAGTTTTTTGATAATGGTGTGGCGTTTCGTTTAAATGCGATGGGGTTAAAAGAAGATATTCCTGGCAGAGAAGGACCAGAGAATAAACGCTGGGGTATTGCACCTTCTGTGACGCTGGGTTTGGACACACCGACACGAATGACACTGGCCTGGTATCACCTAGAAACAAATGACATTCCTGATGGCGGCGTACCTTATAACTTGCCTGCCACCTTACCTACTTCAGGATCTGTGACGTTGCATCCAACCACCGGCGGAGACAGAAACAATTGGTATGGAATGACGCACCGTGACTTTCGTGATGAAACCACCGATCAGCTCACCGGTATTGTGGAGCATGATTTAAACTCTGACACCACCATCAAGAATACATTCCGTTTTGCGAAGTCCAAACAAGACTACCTCTGGACA
The DNA here is from genome assembly GCF_030159795.1 of Methylophaga thalassica. Classification (NCBI taxonomy): domain Bacteria; kingdom Pseudomonadati; phylum Pseudomonadota; class Gammaproteobacteria; order Thiotrichales; family Piscirickettsiaceae; genus Methylophaga; species Methylophaga thalassica. Next base: position 391,277 of record NZ_BSND01000013.1, read on the forward strand.
CTGCCAGATGACAGTCAAGGCAATGTGGCTGATGGTTTAGTCTGGCGTCGTGGTAATGCTAACTTTAGTAAAACAGAAACCGTACAAAATGCGACTGAGCTGAGCGGAAAATTTGACACGAGTTTCATTCAACATAGCTACACCACAGGGATAGAGTTATCTCATGAAAAATCTGAGGTACAACGTATGGCCGTTACCTTTAACAACGCCTATGTTAATTGTGGTCAAGATGCCATTGATGCTTTTCTGTGTACAAGCCTAAGCAATCCTTCACCGAATGATCCGTGGTTATTTGACTATACCTTGCCAGAGCCGGCTAAATACAGAACAAAAACGGCCTCTGCCTATGTGTTTGATACTATGGAATTATCTCCTCAGTGGTTGCTAAATGGTGGTGTGCGTTTTGACCATTATGACTCGACTTATACCGGGGCTTCAGCCGCTACCGTGTCGCGTATTGATAATTTATGGAACTATCAACTAGGCATCGTCTTCAAGCCAGTAGAGAGCGGCAGTATCTACGCTAACTACTCAACATCAAGCACCCCTGGTAATTCTTTTCTCGGCCAAGGTCGTGAAGCAGGTTCTATTGACCCTAACGGGAGACGAGCACCTACTAATGCGGATCAACTCAAACCAGAAAAGACCCGTGCTTACGAATTAGGTACCAAATGGAATTTTGCAGATGATCGTTTATCGCTTGGTGCTGCAGTATTCCGTAATGAAGTCACAAATGTTCGAATTCAGGATCCAAACGATGCTTCACTGGCTGAAATGGGCGGAGAAAAAGTGGTCAATGGTCTGGAGCTGTCTGCGACAGGGCAATTAACACCTAAATGGGATGTGTTTGCCGGTTATACCTATATGGATAGTGAACAAAAAGATCTGGGTTTGAGTGGCGGTGTGCCCGCTGCCGGAACGGGTAAAGCGTTTCCTAATACGCCGCGCCATAGCTTCACTTTATGGACGAGCTATGAAGTCACGCCTAAGCTGACGTCTGGCATTGGCATGATTACGCAAAGTGAAATGGTCGGTGGCTACACCTTTAATGGTGATGCGCTGATTACCAGAGCTGTGCCGGGGTACACACGTTTTGATGGCATGGTGAACTATGCCATCAGTGAAAAGCTGGAAGCACAATTAAATGTGTATAACCTGCTTGATAAAGAGTATTACTCCTCTTCTTATACGACACATTATGCAACGATCGCAGCGGGTCGTTCTGCGGTGGCAACCTTGAAACTCGATTTCTAAACGCCACATTTAGTTATACTCTCTATAGCTTTGCCATCATCATGATGGCAAAGCTTTTTTGCTATAAGGGTGTCACTTATTATGCTTATTCCTATTAAAGGTCTGTTGAGTTCAGAGGAAGCTGAAAAATGTCGGCAGGTGCTGATGCAAGAGGCATGGAATGATGGGCGACAGACGGCGGGGCATGTCGCCATCAATGTGAAAACTAATTTGCAGTTAAGTCGAGACAGTCAGGTTGCTCAGCAGATTGGCGATCTGATTCTTGACCGCTTGGGGGCTCATCCTCAGTTTATGTCTGCCGTGTTACCAGCGAAAGTATTACCGCCCTTGTTTAATCGGTACGAAAGCGGCGGCGCCTATGGCAATCATGTTGATAACGCTTTATTAACACTGCCTAATTCAAGTATTAAATTACGCAGTGATGTGTCTACCACAGTCTTCTTCAGTGAGCCTGAGCAATATGAAGGCGGTGAGCTGGTTATTCAGCATAGCTATGGAGAGGAGCGCGTTAAGCTCGCAGCAGGGGATGCTATTGTCTATCCGGCAAATAGTTTGCACCGTGTTGAACCTGTCACCGAAGGTATCCGCCTGGCCGCTTTTTTCTGGTCGCAAAGTTTAGTGGCAAGCAGTGAACAGAGACAGATGTTGTACGAGCTTGATCAAAGCATCCAGACTTTGATCATGGATCATCCTGAAAGTGAGTCGATCGCCTCGTTAACGCATCTTTATCACAATCTGTTACGTCACTGGTCACAGACATAAAGCTGAATGGAACAATCCCCTATGGCTGAGCAAACCAAGCATATTCTGCAAGCCGCGTTATCGGCTATTCCGGCCAGTATCAGACGTGCGGTTGATTATGAAATCCTGGCAAAAGACTTTATTGCCGATGATATTTGGGCTTATATTCAGGAAGGTGCAGATAAACCCGGTCAGGACCAAATAAACCGCCAGGCATTTGAACGCTGGCAATGGTTGCCTCATCGATTACAGCCTATTCATCAGGGCAGTGCTGAAAGTCATTTATTAGGTCAGTTACATGCCTATCCGATGTTGCTTGCACCTATTGCTTATCATGGTTTAGTGCATCCGCAGGGCGAGTTGGCGATGGCGCAAGCTGCAGCAGCATTACAAACAGGCTTGGTAGTCAGCTCTTTAGCCAGCAGACGATTGGAAGATATTGCTGAGACGTTTTATGCCACTGCAGCAGAAATGCAGATTGAAGCTGCCCCGTTATGGTTTCAACTGTATTGGCAAGCGGATATTGAGCAAAACAAACAACTGATTGAACGCGCCGTTAAGGCGGGCTATCAAGCTATCGTCTGGACAGTGGATGCCCAATACAAGCGTTCAGAATTTCAATTACCTGAGGGCGTGACTGCTGTTAATTTAGTGTCAGATTCTCAGGAAAAATACACCAGTCATGTGCTGGATAAACACATTGTGTTTCAATCCAGCCTGGCCCAACAAGAAACCGATTGGGCAACACTGGATTGGATAAAACAACAGACCTCACTGCCTGTGATCGTTAAGGGACTTTTAGCCCCGATTGATGTTTTAACGGCTCAACAAAAAGGCGCTGATGCGGTGGTGATCTCAAATCATGGCAGTCGGGTATTGGTGGATGCGGTCTCCCCCCTAAGTGTTTTGCCAGACATTAAAAAGGCATTAGGTAACGATGCAATGCCACTGATTGTCGACAGTGGTATTCGCTCTGGTAATGATATTGCTAAAGCACTGGCATTAGGCGCTGATGCCGTATTATTGGGACGCCCGCAATTATATGCGCTTGCGGTTGCAGGCAGCCTGGGTGTGGCTCATCTGATACATTTGTATCGTGCCGAGTTAGAAATGACTATGGCACAACTGGGCTGTGATTCTGTTGCTGCGCTTAGCCCTGATTATTTATGGGATGTGCTCCGAAGCAGATGAGTTTGCATACACTAGCTGAATTAACGGTGTAATGTCAGTCAGTTCAGCGATAGCGAATAATTCACTGAGCTGCTGGCGAATATGTTTTATACGATGGGCTTGTTTACTACGCTGTTGATTCAGTTGTGGTAACAGATCAGTTTGTTTGTCGGCTTCCCGACGACTGATTGGGCTGATATAACATTGAAAGGCATAAAATTGCTTAGCGGTGAGTGCCCGCTGTAGAAACCGATCTTTATCGTGTTGTGCAATAAATTGGTGATCAAACATCCATTGCCATTGATCCTGGCTATTTCTGAATCCATATAGCGCTGTATTGAGCGATTCTCCCTCTTTTGCTTGAAAGTTTTTAACTTGCTCATGAAGTTCTGCCAGGTGAACTTCCATCGATAACCAAAAGTTATCCGATTGCTGATGCGCATTGTTGAGTTCAGTGCAGCCAACGATATAGATGCGTCTTTGGCCTGATTCATCAGCACCTAAAAATAAAGGAATCGATTCTGCTGTGTCGAGAAGGGAAGGTATGAACAAGCGACTTTCATGGCCTTGAAGGAGATCATCCTGATTTTGCTTCAATTGTTGCTGGTTGCTGGCAATAACGTGGTTAAAAAACTGGTCCTGACTCGATGAGCAGTGTTCATGAATACGTTCAAAGCCGAGTTGATAACGATTTTTCCAACGTTTCTTATTCTTAAGTTGATACGGGATGCGTTGCAAACTGACTTTTTTAGTCTGGCTTTGCCAACGAGGAAAGTCCACATAAACCACTTTATCCAGACTTACCTCAATACTGAGTGGCAATGTGACAGATAAACCATGACTTGAAACATCAATGCTGGTGGTTTCCCATTGTTGTTCATTGATATGAATGACAACTGGGGTGCGAATTTGATAGCGCTGAACCTGACGTTTAATGATATGACTCAACGCATAAGGTGTCGGTAAGTCATTTAATTCCCATATAGGAATGTCATAGCATTCGGGTTGAGCTACGATTCCTTTTTGCGCATCAGCAATATACGGTGTAAGTGATTGTTGTAAATCAATCAAACGAATGGCGTATTGTGGGCGATTCAGATTATTGGCTAACTGTTGAGCATAGCCTGGCATCTCTTCTTTTAAAGCACTTATTGAGGTCGTAGACAAGATTTCGTCAATCTGGATCGGACTTCTGAGCATCAGAAACAGCTGTTGATGATTGATTGCGGCACTGTGGAGTAACGCAATGACTTGCTTTTCTGATTTTAATGGCGAGAAACATACCTGTTTTTTACCCATCAAAATCAGTAGTTTTTCTTGTTGTTTTTGCTCCGGTGCTGGCAGACTTTCAATCAGCATGCTCAGGCTGGTTTGCCATTGTTGCGTCTGCCATTCTGATTCGACACCGCAAAAAATAGCCTGATAATCCGGGTAGTCAGCATGTTGTACTTGCCATAATACCGGGTACGCAAGGTGATTGACCCAAAGGCGCCGATAAAAGGCTTTCTGTAAATTGAGTACCTCATACTCGGTATCAATATGCCGTTGCTTGGCTTGCTGCTCAATGAACCCAGACATCCACTGAGTGAATTCAGTGTCGGTATTTTCCTGGGTCAGGATCAGTGTTGAATAGGCTTCATCGTGCTCCAGCTTTAATATGATGTAGCGCTGAGCAGAGAGGAATGACAGTCGGTGTTTTTCTGATAGTTCACTGAACTCAACACTGACTGAGTCACCCTTGTGCAATGTGTAACTGCGTTTTAACGTGACCCGTATCGCCGTTAAGGAGATATTGACGGTGTGGCCGCTGTATAAAACATCGGCGATACGAAGTTTGACCGGCGTACTGAAGTTGAGTCGTTGTTCTGTGCGGGAGAAATTTTCATCCAATATCAGACGTTGAATGGTTGGTTTATTCGTTTCTACTGATTCTTCGAGTGTATTTGTTTGCTCTAGTTGTTTGATGGTCTTCAATACAGCTTCGTAGACAGCTACTGTGTAGCGCCCCTGAGTGCGATTCATCAGCTGTTTAACCAGCAGATAAGCTCTGTCATCAAGATAGTGGCGACGGCCACCAAACTCGTATGCCTGACACTCACCGCTGACTTTACCTCTTAAATCAATGATTCGCAGACAGTCTTTATTTAGACGCTGTTTCTCTAATCCTTGCAAAAAGGCTTGGTTTTTTTGCTTGAGATCAGCACTTTCAGCCATGACAGTATTACTGAGGCTGGTATTCGGCAGGGGTTTTTGCCTGAATGCTTAAGGCATGAATTTTTGACTTCATCAGTGTATCCACGTGTTCAAAAACGAGGCGATGACGCTTGATGAGGGATAAGCCAGTAAAAGCGTCACTGACAATCAGCAGGTTATAGTGACCACCACCCGTGTTGCCGGCATGCCCTGCGTGTTTATCACTGTCATCCTCAATTTCAATGACTTCAGGGGAGAGTGCTTGCAGTGCATTTTTAATTTCGTCAATGGTGCTCATGGTAAGACTTTTTTAAAGGGTTTAACGGTGACTTTAGCGTAGACCTCGGCATCAATATAGGGATCATCTGACGCCCATATTTGTGCTTGTTCCAGACTATCAAACTCAGCCACGACCAGACTGCCGCTAAAGCCAGCATCGCCGGGTGTTTCACTGTCAACAGCAGGATGAGGACCTGCCAGAACTAAACGCCCTTGATCCTGTAAAGCCTGAAGACGTTCTAAATGAGCAGGTCTGGCAGCAAGACGTTTGCTCAGACTGTCTGGATGATCTTCGCTGATAATGGCGTATAACATAGTTTCACAATTCCTATTTTTTCACTTCTACAGCATGTTTTGCCAGGTAAATTGACTGCGCCACAACAAAAACAACGGTCAGCCCCAGCATGCCGAATAATTTGAAGTTGACCCAGGTGGCTTCATCAAAATTGAAAGCGACATAAAGGTTAACCAAGCCGGATAAGACAAAAAATGCGACCCAAGCCAGATTTAAACGAGTCCATATTTTGGGAGGGAGTTGAATATGATCCGCCATCATTCGTTCTAAAAGGGATTTATCCGTGAACAGATAAGCGCCAATAAAGACTAATGCGAATAACCAGTTGACCGCTGTCGGTTTCCACTTAATAAAATCTGGATTGTGTAACCACAATGTCAGCCCACCCAATACCAAAACTAAGGCCAGGGTAATTAAATGCGCACGTTCCACTTTTCTGAACAGCAACCAGGTAATACACACCTGTAATAAGCTCACCACAATCATGACTGCTGTGGCGACATAAATGCCTTCTAATTGGTAGGTAACACCATTAAATGTGTAGTCTCCGCCGCCAAACTTATAAGCCACAAAAAATAATACGATGGGGAGGAAATCGAAGAATAATTTCATTTCGTTTTTTCACTTCAAGCAGGATGACTGCATTCTATCGTAAAATAGGACTTATGACTCAGTTTGACTTACATACCCATTCCACTGCCTCTGATGGCTCGCTGTCGCCCGAAACCTTAGTGGCTCGCGCTAAACAACAGGGCGTCACGCACCTTGCGTTGACCGACCATGATGGAACAGAGGGCATAAGACAGGCGATGGCAGAGGCTCAGTTGCAGGATGTGGTTTTGATTCCCGGCGTGGAAATTTCCGTCAGCTGGCATGGTGCCACAGTGCATATCGTGGGACTGCAGATCGATATCGATAATGAAGTTTTGCAACAAGGTTTATCAGCATTACGAGATTATCGCCGTCAGCGTGCGATAGATATTGCGACCCGCTTAGATAAAGCAGGCATTCCTGGTGCTTATGAAGGCGCGAGCCAGTATGCCTCTGAAACGATGCTTGGCCGGGTGCATTTTGCCCGCTTTTTAGTCGAAAAGGGCTACGCAAAAGATATGAAAGATGTCTTTAAGCGTTTTCTGGTTCGTAATAAACCGGGTTATGTCACGGGTCATTGGGCTAGCCTTGAAGATACCGTCAACTGGATTATCGGCGCGGGCGGGCAGGCCGTTATTGCTCATCCGGCACGTTACAAAATGACCGCAACAAAACGCCGGAAACTGGTGGCAGAATTCAAAGCATTGGGTGGTTCCGGAATCGAGGTTGCCTCTGGTGCGCAGCATCCAGAGGAAGTCAGAACAATGGCAAGGTTGGCAACTGAATTTGATTTGTTAGCTTCAGCAGGTTCAGACTTCCATAGCCCGGATAATAGCTATACTGAACTAGGTAAAATGACGGCGTTGCCGCCAAATGTGACACCCATCTGGTCGACATGGGTGAATTGAGCCCTCAATCTTTAGAAGTGTGATTTTATATGAGCCAGTTTTTTCAAATACATCCAGACAACCCTCAGGTAAGACTGATCAAACAGGCTTGCGAAATTATTCGGCGTGGTGGGCTGATTGTGTATCCAACGGATTCAGGCTATGCATTGGGCTGTCAGATTGGTGATAACGATGCAATGGAACGTCTGCGTCGAATCCGTCAGTTAGATGCCGATCATAACTTCACCTTGGTGTGTCGTGATTTATCAGAACTCTCGACCTATGCGAAATTCAATAATGCGGTGTTTCGTTTATTAAAAGCCTATACGCCAGGACCATATACCTTTGTTTTACCGGCGACCAAAGAAGTGCCTCGCAAGTTACAGCACCCCAAACGTAAAACCATTGGTTTACGTATTCCGGAACACACAATTGCGTTGGCACTGCTGGAAGAACTGAATGAACCGCTCATGAGCTCAACCCTGATTTTGCCGGGCGATGATATGCCCATGACGGATGCCGAAGATATTGTCGATGCCATTGGTAAACAAGTGGATTTAATTATTGATGGCGGTGCCTGCGGTGCCGAGCCAACCACCGTGGTTGAATTTGTCGATGACTTACCTGAAGTCACCCGACATGGTATGGGAGATACAACCCCATTCGAGAGTTAAGCAGATGTGGCTAACGCTTATTCTCTTATTGATCTTTTTTGCTATCTGTCTATCTCAGTCACGCGCTGACTGGGGTGGTATTTATGTGAATTGGCTGGATGGTCTTACCCGTATTCTTTGTAAAGTGTTACATCGCCATCCCGGCCTGATTTTACCCTTGCCAGAACACGGTCCCGCGATTGTTGCTGCTAATCATGTTTCTGGCCTCGATCCCCTATTATTAATTGCGGCTAGTCGCCGGCCATTACGGTTTTTAATTGCGGCTGAAGAATATCATCGGCCTGTACTTCACTGGATTTTCAAAGCCGCTGGTTGTATTCCTGTTGATCGCCAAGGCCGGGCAGAACAAGCACTTCGTGCAGCGAGACGCGCTTTGGAGCAGGGAGAAATCATCGCCTTATTTCCGCATGGCAAAATTCATTTAGATACCGACCCACCAAGACCAATAAAAGCAGGTGTCATTCGCTTGGCAATATGGACAAAAACGCCAATTTATCCGGTGCGATTGGATGGGATTACAGCGCAAGGACAGGTGTTACTCGCGCCCTTTGTTCCCAGCCATGTTCAGATCCGTGTTGGCAAACCTTTATCACCTTTGCAGGAAATCGATGTGCTTAAAGCTGAATTAACAAGCTATATCGAAACGTTGCAAAAACATCCGCATTAGCTCTCTTGATTTTTATCGAGGCTTCCCCCATTTCTCTATTAACTTACTTTTTCAGGGGAAATACCTCGTATGCAAATAGATAAATTAACCAGTAAATTCCAGGAAGCGCTCGCGGCTGCCCAAAGTATGGCTGTGGGGCAAGAGCATCAGTTCATCGAACCCGTGCATTTAATGCTGGCTTTACTGCAACAACAAAATGGCAGTGTGAAACCTATTCTGGCTCAGAGTGGTGTTAATGTTGCGGCTTATCAAGCTGATTTAGAACAGCAGTTATCGCGACTGGCACAGGTTGAAGGTGGTAATGGTGATATCCATGTTTCACAAGATTTAAGCCGATTATTGAATCAAACGGATAAGCTGGCACAGCAACGTCAGGATCAATATATTTCCAGTGAACTGTTTGTATTGGCGCTGGCTGAAGATAAAAACCAACATGGTGAATTACTTCGCAAACATGGCGGTAACAAAACAGCGATTAATACCGCTATTGATAAAATTCGTGGAGGGGAGCGAGTGACCGATCCAAACGCAGAAGAGCAACGTCAGGCTCTGGAAAAATACACGATTGATCTAACGGCAAGAGCTGAAGCGGGCAAATTAGACCCGGTGATTGGTCGTGATGATGAAATTCGTCGCACTATTCAGGTCTTGCAGCGTCGTACCAAAAATAATCCTGTCCTTATCGGTGAACCCGGGGTGGGTAAAACCGCGATTGTTGAAGGATTGGCACAGCGTATCGTCAATGGCGAAGTACCGGATGGTATGAAAAACAAACGGGTTTTAGCATTGGACATGGGCTCGTTGATTGCCGGTGCCAAATTCCGTGGTGAGTTTGAAGAACGCTTGAAGGCGGTTTTGAATGATCTATCGAAACAAGAAGGTCAGATCATTCTGTTTATCGATGAAATTCATACCATGGTCGGTGCCGGTAAGGCTGAAGGTGCAATGGATGCCGGTAATATGCTCAAACCTGCGCTGGCACGCGGTGAGCTTCATTGTATCGGTGCCACAACGTTAAATGAGTATCGCCAATATGTAGAAAAAGATGCGGCGCTGGAACGTCGTTTCCAAAAAGTGATTGTCGGCGAGCCTACGGTGGAATCGACGATTGCGATCTTACGTGGTCTGGCAGAGCGTTATGAAGTGCATCATGGGGTGGATATTACGGATCCGGCGATTGTTGCCGCAGCGACGTTGTCTAACCGTTACATCACAGACAGAAAACTGCCTGATAAAGCGATTGATCTTATCGATGAAGCAGCGAGTCGTATTCGTATGGAAATTGACTCCAAGCCAGAGGTACTGGATCGGCTTGAGCGTCGTTTGATTCAATTAAAAATTGAACGCATGGCACTGAAAAAACAAAGTGATGATGCTTCCAAAAAACGGCTTGAAACGCTCGAAACTGAGATGAAAAAACTGGCCAGAGAATATACCGATCTGGAAGAAGTCTGGAAGTCTGAGAAAGCGTCGTTACATGGCAGTCAGCACGTGAAAGAAGAGCTGGAAAAAGCGCGTCTGGAACTGGATGCTGCCAATCGTAGTGCCGATTATGAAAAAATGGCCAAACTACAGTATGGACGTATTCCAGAGTTGGAAAAACAGTTGAAACTGGCCACAGAAGCCGAAATGCAGGAATTCACTCTACTGCGTAATAAAGTCGGTGAAGAAGAAATTGCTGAAGTTGTCTCTAAATGGACAGGTATTCCTGTATCAAAAATGCTGGAAGGTGAGCGTGACAAACTGCTGAAAATGGACGATGCCTTACACGAAACCGTGATTGGTCAGGATGAAGCAGTCAGTTCAGTCGCTAATGCGATTCGTCGAAGCCGGGCAGGCTTGTCTGATCCTCACCGTCCTAATGGATCATTCTTGTTTTTAGGGCCAACCGGGGTCGGTAAAACGGAGTTATGTAAATCTCTGGCTAACTTCTTGTTTGATACTCAGGATGCGATGATTCGTATTGATATGTCGGAATTTATGGAAAAACACTCGGTTGCACGTCTGGTAGGCGCACCGCCTGGTTATGTGGGTTATGAGGAAGGTGGTTATCTGACAGAAGCCGTCAGACGCAAACCTTATTCAGTGATCTTATTAGACGAAGTGGAAAAAGCCCATCCGGATGTCTTTAATATTCTGCTTCAGGTACTGGATGATGGCCGTTTGACGGATGGACAAGGTCGCACTGTGGATTTCCGTAATACGGTGATTGTGATGACTTCGAACCTGGGGTCGAGTGTTATTCAGGAAATGGCGGGTGAAGAAAATTATGACGCGATGAAAGCCGCGGTGATGGAGATTGTGTCACAGCATTTTCGTCCGGAGTTTATTAACCGTGTGGATGATGTGGTGGTGTTCCACCCATTACAACAAGCACAAATCCGTGCGATTGCCGAGATTCAGTTATCACATCTGCGAGCAAGATTAGCAGAGCGAGATATGAAACTGATGTTATCCGAGGAGGCATTGGACTTGATTGCCTCGGAAGGCTTTGACCCTGTGTATGGGGCAAGACCGCTGAAACGGGTGATTCAGCATGAGATTGAAAATCCACTGGCGCAGGATTTATTGTCAGGTAAGTTTTCTGCTGGTGATACTGTCAACATTGAAGTTGAAGCGGATAAGCTGGTGTTCAAAGAGCTCAAACTTCACTAAAACCTGGGCAAAAAAAGAAGGGAGAAAACCGTAGTTTATCTCCCTTCACCAAGGGGTAATCTACCAGGCTTTGTAGGGTAAAAATTTACCATTCATTGTCACGACAACACGATCACCTTTGGGGTCGTGTTCTCGTTCTACAGACATATTAAAATCAATGGCACTCATAATGCCATCACCAAACTTTTCCTGAATGACTTCTTTCAGGGTGGGGCCATATACCCCAACAATTTCATAAAGACGATAAATCAACGGATCTTTAGGCACACTCTCATCCCAATTTTTGATTGGGTAGGCCTCAAGAGCTGTTTTGACTTCTGCTGGTAACTCCAGAAGTTCGCATAAAGCACGTGCTTTTTCTGCTGGCATGCTATTCATTCCCAGACAAGCTGAGGTGGTCCAGACTGTAGACATGCCGATGACTTCGGCAATCTTTTCCCACTGTAACTGCTTATTTTCTTTCGCCACCATAATGGCTTGTGTCATTTCCAGCTTATTCATTATGTTCCTCGCGTTTTTGGAATTAATTCATTTTCAGTAGATGAAGGTTAATTTGCCGTCACTTTGTTATCGGGCTTAATCACACGGCTACGGGTTGGGCCTGGTTTTAGATGGGTGGCATAGAGCACCATGCCCGTTAACAGCAGACCGCCAACTAAATTGCCTAAAATAACGGGGATTTCATTCCAGATTAACCAGTCAGCAATGGTGATAGGAGCACCCATCATCATGCCAAGTGGGAATAAATACATATTCACGACAGCATGCTCAAACACCAGACCAAAGAAGATAAGAATGGGCATCCACATCGCGATAACTTTACCGATCACATCTTTTGACAGCATGGCACCGACCACACCGACAGATACCATCCAGTTACATAAAATGCCTTTAACAAATACCGTTAACCAACCTGCGGCTCCATGTTCAGCAAAGCCGAGGGTTCTGGCTTCAGCTGCTTTGGCAATGGCTTGTCCAGCCGCACCGGGCTCCGTGGTAAATGCAAAAGTCCAGGCAATGCCGATCAACACTGCTGTTGTTAAAGCGCCTAGTAAATTACCCAAAGCAACCAGTCCCCAGTTTTTTAGTAAGCCATTGAATGTTGCCCCTGGCCGTTTATCAAATAAGGCCAGAGGCACCAGAGCAAATACACCGGTTAATAAATCAAAGCCCAATAAATTGAGAATACAAAACCCGACGGGAAAGATTAAGGCGCCGACAATGGGAATACCGGTTTGGACGGCAGCCGTAACCGCAAGAGCCACAGCAATAGCTAAAATGGCGCCAGCCATAAATGAACGTATTAATACGTCACGGGTGGCCATAAATAATTTTGACTCACCCGCATCTACCATTGTTTTTACAAACTCACCTGGGCTTATATAAGACATAACCGCTATTTCTCCACACAATCACGATGATAAAAAGATAAGACTAAATTGGCATTTATTATGCCAATTTTAAAATTAATTATTTATCAATGAGTTATTGGTTTTTTTGGAGAGAGGGTGATACGTTTTTGCACCATATTGAATGTTTTGATCCTGGATGGTGCAGGAAGACATCCAGTCATGATGCCGTTTAATGTGTTCCAGATAACAAGTCTTGTTGAGGTTTGCCGATATAAAAACCTTGTGCAAAGTCGACGCCGTAGTTCTGCAGGATAGTCAGAATGGCTTCGTTTTCGACAAATTCAGCAATGGTCTTACGTCCTAAGCCTTTGGCGACATCTATCAGTGCCTTAACAAACAGCTGATCATCCGCATTGATATCCAGATTTTTGATGAAAATACCATCAATCTTGATAATGTCGATGGGTAATTCACGCATATAGTTGAATGAAGCAAAACCAACACCAAAATCATCCAATGAAAAACGACAGCCCAGCGCTTTTATTGCTGTCATCATCAGTTTTGCCTGATACAGATTGGCAACCGCAACAGTTTCAGTAACCTCGAAAATCAAGGCACTAGGATCGACATCAAAGCGCTTAATTAATTTTTTAAGGTATGGCAATAAAACGGGTGTATCAACAACCGCGCCGGACAGGTTGATAGCAAACTCCACTTTTGAGCCTTGTTTCTGCAATTCACCTAATTTTTTTATGCTGTGGTGCAGTACGTAATGATCGATACTTTGTATCAGTCCAACTTCTTCAGCAATCTCGATAAACTTACCTGGTAAGGTGATTTCCTGGGTTTCAGGATTTCGCATTCTGACCAACACTTCATAGTGCTGGATTTCATTATTACTCAGGTTAAGAATGGGTTGGAAATATAAAACAAATAGATGATTCTCCAAGGCTTCTTCGATTTTCTGTTTCCAGTAAACCCTTTTTTGTAGCTGTTCACGGCTTTGATCATCGAGCGAAAAAATATGATAACGACCTTTGCCGTTAGCTTTAGCCCGATACATCGCTAAATCCGCAAACCCCATCAGCTCGTTGGTTGTGGCATCTTGTAGAGGATAATTGACGATACCGATGCTGGCGGAGATTGTATGACGCACAGATGCATAGTTCAGATGAATGGTTGAAAGCTCAGCCAGTATCTTTTCCGAGAGTGTAATCGCACCGGCCTCGTCACTTTCTGGCATGATGACGGCGAACTCATCACCACTTAAACGTGCAACAAAGTCAGTAAAACGGGTGATTCTATTGAGTGCTTTTGCAACTAGCTTGAGCGCTTCGTCACCAGCTCGGTGACCGCTGGTATCATTAATATCCTTAAAGCGGTCGAGATCCAATAACAAAAGTGTGCTGTTGTGCTGATAACGAATCGCCGTTTGCAATGATTTTTCAAACTCTTCAGTAAATTTTCTTCTATTACATAAATCGGTTAGAGGATCATGTTCAGCCATCCACACGATACGTTTTTCTGCTGCTCGAGTTTGAGTGTTATCCAGTCCTACTGAGAGGATCATGGTTTCTTCGTTATTCCTTTCTACGCGCGAATGAAACCAGGAAATTTGTTTTAAGCTACCTGCTTTATCAACAAGTTCGGCTTCTTGCTGGGCGATCTGAATATTACCAATTAATAGTTCTTTCAAAATATTATTGGTTTCAGACCAGTGACCAGGAGGGAAGAAGCGAGCCACATCCGATCCTTCCACTTCTTCACGACTAAACCCCGTTAACTGCTCACCATAATGGTTGAACAAGTGAATTACCTGCTTATCATCGGATGTCATTACGATCATCTGTGCCGTATCAACAAGTTGAGTGATGAAGTCGCGTTCGTTCTTTAGTGCTTGATGTGCTCTAAAAACAGCTTTATTGCGCTGAGAAACTTTGTCTTCCAGAGCCTCGAGCATCGTTGCCAGATTACATAGCTCTTGTTTCAGATTGACAATGGCATGGTCTGAATTATTTTCATTAACAGACTCGCATTGTTCGCGGGCCTCAATAAATTTTTTACTGGCAACCAAAGGAACGGAGAGGGTGAGTTGACCTATGTCATCGAAGCTCGATTGAATAGAACGAATCAGGTGACGTGATAGAAATAGGATAAGGAATAAATAACAAACAGAGCTTATTGTCGCTGCAATCCATTTGATATGTGAGACAGTCGGGAAAAGATAAGGTATCAAAAAGAATGCGCTAACAGTGATAACAGCGGATAAAACACTGCCTGCCAGAATGCGGTTTCTGGTGATGATAACCGTGTTTGAATGTGTGGTATCTCTCATAGTGACAGCTTATTCATCATGCGCATCCTTTCAGGCTAGCTATCTGAAACCTTTCGGCACAACCAGTCTAATACAGCAGCCGGTAGCAGTCTCTTACTATATGCAAAAAGATAAGTAGGAAAAGTGACGTAGTAACGCCTTTTGGGTTTTTTTGCCTCTAGTGCATGGATACATTTTTTAACAACGGCATCTGCAGGTAGAGTAAAAGGCGCTGCTGGGCCTTTTTTCTTGAGCCTGGCTTCCATCGCTTGATAGGTTTCTTGATGGGCACTGTTTGTTTTATCAATATGCTGAAGATACTTCGCATAGGCGTTATCACGAAACCGGCTGGTTATCGGGCCAGGTTCAATCAAACTGACATCGATATTCGTGCCATGAAGCTCTATCCTTAGCGTATCGGCCAAGCCTTCTATAGCGAATTTACTGGCGTTGTATGCACCACGGTAAGCCAAAGCAACTAGTCCCAATACCGAGCTGTTATAAATAATGCGTCCATAACCTTGTCGCCGCATATGTGTGATAGCGAGGTTAGTAAGCTGTTGTGTACCAAATACATTCGTTTCAAACTGTTCTTTTAAGGCCGTTCGCGATAAGTCTTCAACAGCACCAGGCTGTCCAAAAGCGGCATTATTAAACAGTCCGTCTAATTGATTATTGAGATAGATTAATGCTTGCTGAAAACCTGTGCTAACGCTGTTTTCATTCGCCAAATCCATGATGATGGTGTAAATACCATGTTGCTCAAGTGATGTTTTATCGCTGTCATTACGGACGGTGGCGACGACTTTATAACCACGCTGATGTAATGTGATTGCAGCACATAAACCAATGCCACTTGAGCAACCTGTGATAAGACATGTTTTCATTTGATTAATTTATCTTTCCTAAACTATTTGTCACTTTATCGGATGTAGGGGTAAATGTTTAAGTATATTGTCCGATATGCTATATATTCCTTTGATACTTAACCCTGGGACACTATGCAGACGCAAGAAATAACGGATATTGATTACCAACGCTTTAAGCGTTTCTTGGAAGATGCCTGCGGCATTCTTCTCGGGGATGGCAAGCAATATCTCATTGTTAGCAGGCTGACACGACTGCTCCGTGATGAAAATATCGCTAGTCTGTCGAATTTAATTTCGGCTGTTGAGCGAGGACAGCCTCATCATCTGCGTGATGCCGTTATTGATGCGATGACTACTAACGAAACCTCGTGGTTTCGTGATGTTCAGCCATTTGAAACATTAGGTCAGGTCATTTTTCCAGAATTAGACAAACTGCGTAGTAGCTCACTCAGAATCTGGTCGGCGGCATGTTCATCCGGTCAGGAACCATACACTATCAGCATGATGTTAAGTGAGTACTGTCGTAAATTCCCATCTAACAGAATCGCTTCCAGTCAGATTATCGCAACAGATATTTCAAGCTCAATGCTGGTGCAGGCTAAAAAAGCTGAATATGAAGATGTGGCGGTTGGCCGGGGCTTATCCGATCAGCGTCGTCAGCAATTTTTCACTAAACAGGGTGATCGTTGGCGTGTAATAGATGAGGTTAAACAACGGGTTAGTTTCAGACCTCAGAACCTGCTGCAAAGCTTTGGTACATTAGGCAAATTCGATATTATTTTTTGCCGAAATGTACTGATTTATTTTTCTGCTGATCGAAAAAAAGACATTCTGCAACGGATGGCACAATCGTTAAATAAAGGTGGCTATTTATTCCTGGGGGCATCAGAAACGATCAGTGGTTATACCGATGCCTTTGATCTTGTTCGCACACCACATAGTACGGTTTATCGCAAAAAAGATTAGTGCGGATCATGTTCAATTTTCTTGACCGGTGGGGTCGTCTCAGTTGGAATTGGCTCAACAGGATTGCTCTCAGTCGGTTTTGTTAGTCCCAGCCATGCGCCAACTTTCTGAAAAATCGCTTTCAATAAGCGCCACAATCTTGGTAAAAGCCAAATCATCAAAACAACAAACACCACCAGTGCAATCAAAAATAATACCGGATGGTGAAGCGCCGTCCATAATCCAGCAATAACTAATAAGTCTTCGCTGATGGATGCTGCCCAGTTTGTAACAGGCTCAGGAGAGGTATTAATCAATAAGCGACTGCCTGCCTTAGTTGCATGGCTGCCAGCGGCCAGTGTACCTCCTAACAACGCTGCGGTTAGTTCCACTGCCGGGCTGACATCGCCAACCGCGCCTGCAGCTAACATCGCCCCTGCTGGAATTCTGATGAAGGTATGCATGGTATCCCAGCCGGAATCGACGCCCGGAATCTTATCAGCAAAAAATTCAACACAGTACATAAAGCCTGCTGCCGCCATCACCATGGGATCGGTCAGCAGCTGGAGTTCATCAGGCAATACAATATTGCCGGTCATGCCCATATAGCCGAGCATAAATATGGTCGCGTAGAGATTGATCCCGCTAGCCCATGCTGCTCCCATACTGAGTGCAATAATATTGACTGCTTCCATTGATTGCTCTCCATTTTGTTATAGTGATGACTTACTTAAGCCATAGGGATTTGAGTTGATGATAACCCGAACTGAATTTCTCGCCTATATCAATCATGTTTTGGAACCTGAGCGTTTTAATGATTACTGTCCCAATGGTCTTCAGGTTGAAGGTCGGGAAGAGATTACGACGCTGGTTACTGGCGTGACAGCATCAGAAGCCTTGCTTGAAGAAGCGATTGAGTTAAATGCCGATGCGATATTGGTTCATCATGGTTATTTCTGGCGGGGAGAGGATGCCCGTATAATCGGCATGAAACAGCGCAGATTAAGACTGTTGCTTGAGAATGATATTAATTTAATTGCCTATCACCTGCCATTGGATGCGCATCCGACGCTGGGCAATAATGCACAATTGGCTGAGTTGTTAGGCATCGAAGTCGATGGACGTATTTCTGGCATGGGAGAGCCGGCAATTGGCTTATGTGGTAGTTTGCCGGAGCCCTTATCGTTATCTGCATTCAGCAGTCATGTTCGGCAAAAATTAAAACGCGATCCTTTAGTGATACAAGGGCATGACCGACCGATTACCACGGTTGGTTGGTGCACGGGCGCCGCTCAGGGGTATCTACTGTATGCTGCTGAGCTTGGGTTGGATTTGTACATTAGCGGTGAGATTTCTGAACCAACTGTACACATGGCACGTGAATTAGGCATTAACTACATGGCTGCCGGCCATCACGCGACAGAGCGATATGGGGTGAAAGCCATCGGAGAAATGCTGGCAGAACAGTTTGATATCGTTCATCATTTTATTGATATAGATAATCCGGTTTAGGTACTCATGTTGAATTCCGTCTTAAATACTTATCAGCAACAGCGTCATCGTGTTCAACGTTTTTTTGACAGCACATTGTGGGAAGACCTGCCTGAGGATGCTTCACCCTTATGGCGGTTTTGGGTTAATGCGATTCGCGTGACTTATATTATGATTCGGGAGTTGGCGACGGGTGAGCTGAATTTGCGCGCTATGAGCTTGGTGTTTACAACCATTCTTTCTTTGGTGCCACTCATTGCCGTTGCGTTTTCGGTTTTAAAAGCCTTTGGTGTCCATAATCAAATGGAACCTATGCTGTTGAGCCTGCTGGAACCATTGGGCGATCGCGGCCCGGAAATTACCGAAAATATTATTCGTTTTGTCCAGAATGTGAAGGTCGGTGTTCTGGGATCTATTGGTGTGGCTATGTTGTTCTACACCATCATCGCACTGGTTCAGAAAATTGAGAATGCGTTTAATTTTGTTTGGCGCGTAAAGCGTTCACGCTCATTAGCGCGGCGTTTTACTGACTATCTTAGTGTTGTGATGATTGGGCCGGTGTTGATTTTTTCTGCACTTGGACTCGTGGCAACCGTTGTTAATCATGAATTCGTCAAGCAGTTGAGTAGTATCGAGCCATTTGGGACCTTGCTGGTCATCGGTACTAAGTTATTACCTTATTTAATGATTATTACGGCATTTACGTTTTTATATAAATTTATCCCAAATACCAAGGTAAAATTCAGCCCGGCATTGATCGGAGCATCAGTTGCCGGTGCCTTGTGGATTGGCGTGGGTACGGTGTTTGCAAAATTTGTGGCTTCCTCGTCCAACTACACGGCGATCTATTCGAGCTTTGCGATTTTGTTTTTCTTTATGATTTGGCTGTATCTGGCTTGGTTTATTTTGTTGACAGGTTCTCAGGTTGCGTTTTATCTGCAGCATCCTAAGTTAGTGAGATTGGCGGGAAAACCATTAACCTTAAGTCCACGTTTACGTGAGCGTGAAGGTTTGTGGTTGATGACGGTGATTGCAAGACGATTTTGCCAAAACTTGCCGCCGCTCACCATACAGCATCTGGAAGAGCAAACGGGACTGACCAATAATGCCTTACAGGACTTACTCAGTAGTCTTGAAAAGGGCGGGTTCCTTGTCGAAGTCGCTGGTGATGAAACTCGATATGTACCTTCATCTGATGTCGCCACCATTAAAGTGGCCGCTTTATTAAATTGTTTACGTACGGCGGAAGAGAATAGTGCCTATCACGTTAAAGGTGTGCTGGATAAAGATGTGAACAAGTTACTGAAAGACATTGGTGATGCCCAGGCTGAGGTATTAGGTGATTTAACGTTGCGTGAGCTTGCTATGAGGAAAGAGGGAGAATGAGCGACGCCTCATCATTAAATGGTAAGAAGATTGTTATTGGTGTCACCGGTAGCATTGCCGCTTATAAAGCAGCAGATTTAATTCGACGCCTGAAAGATTATGGCGCCGAGGTGCGTGTCATGATGACAACGGGCGCGGCTGAATTTATTACACCGCTGACATTGCAGACCTTAAGTGGTCACCCTGTGGCGATGACCTTGTTAGACGCCGACGAAGAGTCAGCAATGGGGCATATTGCATTAGCACGCTGGGCTGATTGGATTCTGATTGCCCCTGCCACGGCGGATTGTCTTTCCAGACTGGTTTCTGGTCGTGCTGATGATATTCTTGCAGCCGTTTGTCTGGCAACAGAAGCGCCGATTGCCGTCGCACCGGCAATGAATAACAAAATGTGGTCAAACGCAGCAACGCAGACCAATTTAGCAGTATTAAAACAACGTGGTATCTGTGTGATTGGTCCAGCCAGCGGTGATCAAGCTTGTGGCGAACAAGGTGAGGGGCGGCTGTTGGAACCATTAGACATTGTCTATGAATTAGACCGTTTAATGGTACCGGGACTGTTGGCTGGAAAACAGGTGGTAATTACTGCCGGCCCAACCTATGAGCCGATTGATCCCGTGAGATTTATTGGTAACCGTAGCTCTGGAAAAATGGGCTTTGCTATCGCGCAGGCAGCTAAAGAAGCTGGTGCGAAGGTGACTATTATCGCCGGGCCGGTTCAATTAGCCACACCTACAACGGTAAGACGTATCAATGTTGAAACAACAGAAGAAATGGCCTTAGCGGTTGAGGATAGTCTTGATGCGTGTGATATTTTTATCAGTTGTGCGGCTGTTTCTGATTATCGTCCCATTCAGGTTCAGCAAGAAAAAATTAAAAAAAACTCAGAGCAGTCGATACAAATAGAACTTGAACCGACGATAGACATTGTGTCTACTGTGACAAATCGACACAATAAGCCATCATTTGTCGTAGGATTTGCAGCTGAAACACAGAATTTAACGGAATATGCAAAATCCAAGTTAGCACGAAAAAAACTCGATATGATTGCGGCTAATTTGGTTGGAGAAAATCAGGGGTTTGCTGTGGATGATAATGCGTTGCATATTATCTGGACCGACGGCGAGCAAACATTGCCACTGATGCCTAAAACGCAGCTGGCAAGAGAACTAATGACATTAATAATAAAAAGATTCTATGCAAAAAATTCAATTAAAAATTCTTGATCCAAGACTGGGCGACAGCATTGCTCTTCCTGATTACGCAACGTCAGGTTCTGCAGGGTTAGATTTGCGAGCCTGCCTTGATGAGCCCGTCACACTGGCGCCTGGTGAAACCGTTTTAATACCTACTGGCCTTGCTATTCACATTGATGATGCCACGCTGGCTGCTGTGCTGCTGCCACGATCAGGCTTAGGCCATAAGCACGGGATTGTGTTGGGAAACCTGGTTGGATTAATAGACAGCGACTACCAAGGCCAGGTGTTTGTTTCATGCTGGAACCGTGGCACAGATAAATTTGAAATCAGTGTGGGAGAACGTATTGCGCAAATGGTTTTTGTTCCCGTTGTACAGGTAGGGTTTGAGAAGGTCGATGAGTTCACCTCGTCGGAGCGTGGCGCAGGTGGTTTTGGACATACTGGACGTCAGTAGTAGTCAAAGGGGATTGGCATGGCCATGATGGAAAAGCTGGGAAGCAAGTTTGTTAGTGTTCTTTTGCTACTGGTTATGCTTTTAGGTGTCAGTGCTGCAGTTGTTTTCATCAATACGCAAGCCAATACCACTCAGCAAAATACTCAGCGTGAGAAGAGTCAACAAATTGTTAATGCTGTCATAGCGAGTTATCAGCAACAAATTAAAGAATGGCAGCAAACAGCACTTAGCCTTGCCGAGTTAACCGAAACAAAGCAGCTCGCTAACACCAAGAATATTTACGATGTTGATGATTGGAAAAATCTGGCCAACCGTTTTTTTCCTTCAGCTAAGGCCATTTGTTTAATCACCAGAGAATATGATGCGCCAACAAATGAAGGGTGTTTGCCCATTTCTTACGTATCACTGAAAAGTTTGAGACAACTAACTACGCAGACGCAAGCTGATGTTGCGATGATTATGCAAGATGGAAAAGCCGATCATATTTTGCTGGCGGCGAGAGTACCTCTTGATGATAAGCAGCAATATGCAGCTGTTGCGATTGCTTTGAAACCAACGGATATTCAACTGATTAACCCAGGGCTGGTACCTGACGCATATATTGAGATCAGCCAAGGGGATTTACCAACAGGTCTTCTTACCACAATAGGTGACAGTCAATATAAACAAGCCGAACCCGTTATATCTCAACCCATACCTAACTCTTACTGGCAAGTGAAGCTGTGGTCGGTAACCACGAGTGCTGGAACACCATTATGGTTGTTTCTCGCGCCTGTTATGATTTTGATTGTACTGATATGGATGCTCAGAGATTGGTGGCAAACGAAATTATTACACTCTGATGCTAATAGATTAGAAGAACAGCTCAGAGACCTGCAAGAAGTTAAGCTGAAAACAAAGTATCCATTAGTTTTCAGTGAGTTGTATGGCGTCAGAGAGCTGATCCAACAACTTGCTATACCAGAGAAGAAACGGGCTTTACCTGTTGAAGAACCGCTTAACACATTTGTCATTGATGAAACTGAAACACTGGAACGAAGTGAAACACTTGTTGAAACGCCGCCAGAGGTTCGGGAAGAGAGTGAATCATACGATAGTGACGTGATTGATTACGACAGGCCATATGAGCAGGATGCAGTCGATGAGCAAGAATCCTTCGTTGATGAGGACTCTACCGCCCCTGAACAACACGTATCGAGTCTAAGTCTGGATGAAACCGTGGCGAATAATTCAGATTTACTTGAGCTTAAGCTGACGGATGATGACACATCAACAGAAGATGTAGAGTCTTCTGTTTTTATTGAGCCTGAATTTTCAGCAACAGAAAAGTTGTCACTTGAACCTGAAATCGATCTGTCTTCAGAGCCTGATGATGAAACAAAAGAAATTTTTCACGAAGATACTCAACAGAGTCTCCCGGCAACAGAAAAGAAACTGGAATTAAATCCACCCTCAGCACAACATCTGCCAGATGAAGCTATTTTCCGAGCTTATGACATCCGTGGGATTGTGGGTGAACAGTTAACTGTGCCTGTGATGACATTGATTGGCCGAGCGGTTGGTAGTCAGATGATCGCTCAAGGTGTCACAGAGTTAGTGGTGGGCCATGACGGCCGGCTAAGTAGTCAGCCGCTGGCAAAAGCATTTATGCGTGGCGTGACCAATACCGGCTGTAACGTTATCGACCTAGGTCAAGTTCCCACTCCGGTTGTTTATTTTGCTTGTGAGTATTTAAAAACACGTTCAGGAGCGATGATCACCGGTAGTCATAATCCGGCTAATTACAATGGCATTAAATTGGTCATTGCAGGTAAGACGCTTGAAGGCGATGAAGTCCACGCACTCTATCGGCGTATTAAACAAGGTGCATTTGAGACCGGCCGTGGGAATATTACGGCGAATGATGTGACGGAAGCTTATGTTCAACGGATCAAGTCAGACATTAAACTCGAACGTAAACTAAAAGTTGTCGTAGATTGTGGCAACGGTGTCGCCGGTAAAGTATTACCAAAAGTACTAAAAGAAATTGGTTGTAATGTCATCGAGTTATTCTGTGAGGTGGATGGTCGTTTCCCAAATCATCATCCGAACCCCGGGGAACCCGAAAACCTTAAATCCTTGATCTCAGAAGTGAAGTCTACGGGCGCGGAACTGGGCATTGCTGTGGATGGGGATGGGGATCGTCTCGGTGTGGTGGATACAGAAGGAAATATTATTTGGCCAGATCAGTTGATGATATTGTTTTCACGAGCTGTTCTGGATAAATCACCTGGCGCCACAATCCTTTATGATGTAAAAAGTACGAGTTTGCTTGAGGGCGTGATACGCTTTGCTGGTGGTGAGCCAATGATGGTGCCATCCGGACATTCTGTTATCAAAAACAAAATGCAGCAGTATAATGCCGCACTGGCTGCTGAAATGAGTGGACATTTCTTCTTCAATGACCGCTGGTATGGCTTTGATGATGCGACTTATGCAGCTGCAAGGCTGGTTGAGTTATTATCAGCTGATCCCATGACTCGAACGCCTACTCAATTGTTTGCTGAGATTAGTCAACGTGTTTCCACTCCAGAAATTATGGTGAATATGCCATATCCTGAAGCGAAACGTTTCATGACCACACTTCTTAGTAATTTCAATGCCGAAGGTGGTGATATTTCTACTATGGATGGTATCCGCGTGGATTATGCTGATGGTTGGGGACTCGTGCGAATCTCAAATACACTTCCTGCTTTAACCTTAAGGTTTGAAGCGACAAATGATGTTGAATTGGAAAGAATTAAACAGTTGTTCATTGAACAAATGCAACAAGTGAAGCCCACGCTAACATTAAAACTATAATTTAAGACGGATAGAATGAGTTTAAACACACAACGTGCTACCCATATTGCTCAGGTATTAACTGAAGCGCTGCCGTATATCCAGCGCTTTTCTGGCAAGACACTGGTCATCAAATATGGCGGTAATGCCATGGTGGACGAGGCATTAAAAAATAGTTTTGCCAGGGATGTGGTCTTACTCAAGGCAGTAGGAATCAATCCTGTTATTGTTCATGGTGGTGGTCCGCAAATAGGTGAATTACTGCAGCGTGTTGGTAAGCAGAGTGAATTTGTTAACGGCATGCGTGTCACAGATCGTGAAACCATGGATATTGTTGAAATGGTATTAGGCGGTCAAGTTAACAAAAGTATCGTTAACTTAATTAATAACCATGGTGGCAGGGCCGTCGGATTGACAGGTAAAGATGGAAGTTTAATTTTTGCTGAAAAACTACATATTTCAAGTTCTTCTGATATCAAAGCATCGGAATTAATTGATTTGGGCCATGTTGGTAAAGTAGCCAGTATTGATACCAGCGTCATTGATATGTTGATTCATAGTGACTTTATTCCTGTTATTGCTCCAATTGGCGTTGGCAAAGACGGTGAGTCATACAACATAAACGCTGATTTAGTGGCGGGTAAAATTGCTGAGGTGCTCCAAGCAGAGAAATTGATTTTGTTAACGAATACCGCTGGCTTACTCGATGCTGATGGTCAGTTGTTAACTGGTCTAAATGCTAAACAAGTCAATGACTTAATTGACGAGGGTGTTATATATGGTGGTATGCTGCCAAAAATTGGCTGTGCTCTAGATGCTGTTCAGTCGGGTGTGACAACTGCACATATTATCGATGGACGTGTCCAACACGCAGTATTGCTTGAAATGTTTACTGACGAGGGCGTAGGTACGTTGATTCGTGGAGGTGGTCGATGACTGAAGCAGTACCTACCAGTAGAGCTGAAACCAAACGTTCACGTCGTCAGGATATTCTAGAAGCACTTGCTTCTGAGTTAGAACAAAGACCGGGAGAGCGGATTACAACCGCCAAACTCGCTGCAAGTTTAGGTGTATCAGAAGCTGCTTTGTACAGGCATTTCCCCAGTAAAGCGAGAATGTTTGAAGGTTTAATTGGTTTTGCTGAAGAAACAGTTTTTGGTTTGATTCAACGAATTTTACAA
Source organism: Methylophaga thalassica (assembly GCF_030159795.1). Taxonomy (NCBI): domain Bacteria; kingdom Pseudomonadati; phylum Pseudomonadota; class Gammaproteobacteria; order Thiotrichales; family Piscirickettsiaceae; genus Methylophaga; species Methylophaga thalassica. Next base: position 416,694 of record NZ_BSND01000013.1, read on the forward strand.
GATGAACAAAATGCGTTGAATCGGATTGAAAAAATTATGACGCTTATGCTTGGCTTTTCTACAAAAAATCCAGGAATTACTAGTGTTCTAATGGGAACGGCTTTAACTGGTGAAACAGAGCGCTTAAGACAACGCGTGAGTCAATTTTTTGACCGTCTGGAGACGCAATTCAGACAGATCTTGAGAGAGCGTGAGCTGACTTTGACACAGGCCGGAGGTCGACCTGTCAATGAAACTGCGAATTTACTACTCGCTGTTGTTGAGGGGCAAATGCAACAATATGTAAGAAGCAGCTACAGACAATCTCCTCTGATTGGCTGGGAACAAAAATGGCAGTTATTAACAAAAATGCTTGAGGTTTATGCATGATAAATGTTTGTCTGGTCGGTTCTGATATAAAGAAGGAACTTGCTCTATTGCAGAGCCAGCATAACATTACGACAAATGCACTTTACGAAACCTCGTTTGAAGCATTACTGGATGCTATTGAAAAATTGAGTCCAGATGTATTAGTGATCTCCGATCAAACTAACCAGCTTTCAGCCGATGAGTTATGTTTTTACGTCAGTTTAAGGCTATCGAAAACAAAGACCATCATCATTACTGACAAGCCTGCCACATACGAACAATTAAAGCTATCAGGCTTTACATGCCGAGGCTTTGTTGCATTCGAACAAAGACACGCAATTGTCAGAGCAGTAAGAGTCGTTCATGATGGGGAAGCCTGGATTCCGAGGAAATTAGTGACAGATGTGCTTGATAAACTGGCCAAAGAAGAAAAGCGACATAACCGCATTAATAACTAATTCTTTAATTCTCCCTGCATCATGGTACTAAATTTGCTTAGTTGAGGAACTTGCTAACGAAATGAGTATCACAAAAATGTGAACTCATTCACATTTACTGATGTGTTAGTACCAAAGTACAGTAGATCAAATGAGGCTCTCACGGCAATATTACGCCATGATGAATAAGTTACGCGTTCTGGTCTTCCCAGTTCAGCGATTAGGGGAATAAATATGGCTACAGAAATTGGTGTTGTAAAAGCGCTTATCGGCGCTGTAACAGTCACCTCCACGGATGGCTCTGTGAGAACATTACAAGTGGGTGATGTGGTTTATGCCAATGATTTAATTTCAACCGGTGCCGAAGGTGCTATTGAGATTGAATTTGCTGATGGCAGCGTAATGGATCTGGGTCGCAGTTCTCAAGCACTTTTAGATGCTGAAGTATTTGATCCAACAAATACGGATGTCGAGGATAATCAACAAGCCGTTACTGACGATGTTGATGCCATACAGCAAGCGATTTTAGAAGGTCAAGATCCTACTCAAGTGGGTCAGGAGACTGCTGCTGGTGCAGGTACCGCTAATGGCAACGAAGGCCATGATGCGGTGTTTATTGATTATCTAAATCCTGAACAAATTCCTGAAGCAGGTTTCGACACTATTGGTGTTAGTAATACTTTCGACTTCCCTGAGGCGGATTTACTTTTTGTTGATAATGGTGATCCTGAACAATCGGGTATACCTCCCGTTACGCCTCCTTCTGGCGATATTGTTATTGAAGTCCCATCTAGCTTGGTTTCTGAAGGTGGTCTGCCTGAAGGACAATCTGGTGGTTCTGCATCATCAACCCAAACTATCAGCCTGGATTTAGGCGGAAGTGATTTAAGCAGTATTTCGTTATCGACATCCGGAAATACGACAACCTTGTTAACCCTGGACGGTCAAGCCATTGACACTGCATGGGATAGTTCTACCGGCACATTGATTGGCTACATAAGTGGCACAGACTCAACTGATGCAAGTAACCAGATTTTTACAGTCACACTAAGTGACATCTCGAATAATCAAGCTTCATATACAGTAGAGCTTCTTAAACCTATTCGTGATGTTGATGGGGTTACTGAAAATATTAATATTAATGTCAATGTCAGCAATAATGCTGGCGAGTCATCTTCTGCAAGTTTTGATGTAACCGTTCAAGATGATAATCCTGTTGCTAATCCTGCTCAGGAATCCATATCTGTCGGTCAGGCGGTTAATACAAACCTTCTTTTAGTTCTTGACGTCTCAAACAGTATGAATGAGACCACTGATTTTCAGGGGATGACAAAACTGGAAGTCATGATCAAGTCTAGCCTGAATTTAATTGAACAATATGAAGCGCTGGGCGATGTCATGGTGAATCTAGTGACATTTAACAATGGTGCTGAGAATCCAACAAATATTTGGGTCGACACAGCTACCGCGAAAGACATCATCAACTCACTCTCTGCGAGTGGAGAAACCAACTATGACGCTGCCTTAGCGGAAGCCGTTGAAGCCTTCAAAGACCCAGGTAAGATAGATGGTGCACAGAACATCGCCTATTTTATGTCTGATGGTGCGCCTAATGAGAGTAATCAAACAGATGCTGATGGGAATTATATCGGTGTTGGTATTGACAGCAGTGAACAACAGGCGTGGGAACAGTTTCTAGCTGACAATGATGTGACATCTTATGCTTTAGGAATGGGCGCTGATGCTGTAGCTAATGAGCTTGCGCCCATTGCTTATGATGGTGTTAAAGAAGCAGATGTTCCCGTCATTACCGTCACCGATTTTTCTCAGCTTGCAGATACATTAGTGAAGACTGTAACTGGCAACAGTGTCTCAGGTGACCTACTGGATGGTGGCTTTCCTTCAAGTGCCGGAGCTGATGGAGGTTGGATCAGTCAGATTTCTATTGATGGTGTGGACTACACATTCAATCAACAAACTAATACAGCCTCAGCTGGCAGTGCTATAGCAAGCTTTGATGCTTCAACTCATGTTTGGACCATTACTACCACTAATGGCAGTATCTTTACGGTAGATATGGACAGTGGTGAATATACATATAATGTTGGTGATTCTGCCAGTGGTACCTTCACAGAAGAGATAACCTACACCGTTACGGATGGCGATGGTGATACTGCCAGTAATACATTTACAGTCGATGTTGATGTTGATTTATCAACATTGGTGGTGAGTGATGATTTGGTCATTACTAATCAGGATTCTGTTGATATCCCTGACTGGGCTTTATTTGCCAATGACAGTGGTGCCGATGGTGAAACGTATACCCTGACAGACGCGACATCGACTACAGATACTGCCTCTGTGAATGGCAACAGTGTTACTTTCAATGATACAGACAGTAATGGCGGTAGCTTTAGTTATCAGAACCAAGCTGGTGGTCAGACAGACTCTGCGAATGTTTCTGTTACACACGTCAATGGCAGTATCCTTGAAGGTTCATTTAGGGATGAAATTCTGATCGGTGGCAATGATGTTGATTTTATTTCTGGCGGCGCTGGAAATGATGTACTGATTGGTGGAATTGGTGGTAGCTATGACGCTGGCTCAAGAACAGTGACAGCTACTGTTGAGTCAGGAGCCACTGGTACGGGTAATAATCAATTTTCATTTGCTTTAACTGCGTCAGCAATTGCAGCTGCTGCCGGATTATATGTAACTGAAATTCGTATCTCGCTTGCTGACTACAATGCTATTTTTGATCAGGTTGGTCAGGATAGTTATAAATTTACTTTAGGTGATGGTTCGACTATCTCTAGCGATGATATTCAGATGGTTACCGATGGTGACACTAATGAATTAGTGATCCAGTTTAAGCCTGGTACTTTTACCCATGAAGATACTCTGACTTTTGGTATTGATACTGATGGTCGAGGCATGACCACTGGCGATGATTTTGGCAGACAGGAAGTACCTTTTACCGTCTCTTTTAATGATGGCACAAGCCTAGATGGTACATATGAGCCTGATACGACTAATGGTGGTAGCTCAGGTACAGTTCAAGACAATCCCACGGTTACGGAAACATTAGATGGCGGAGCTGGTGATGACATCCTCGTTGGTGGTGACGGTGAGCATATTCTCCTCGGTGGTGAAGGTAACGATACGCTAGTTGGCGGTGGTGGCAATGACATCTTAACCGGTGGTGAGGGTGCTGATTTATTTGTTTGGCACAATGGTGGTCAAGGAACTGCAGCTACACCTGCTAATGATATTGTGACTGACTTCAATGGTACTGAAGGTGATAGCTTAGATCTTTCTGATATTCTTCAGGGAGAAGAAAGCAATGATATTACCGACTATATTTCTGTTGCTGAACAAGGTAACAACGTCGTACTGTCTCTAACACCTAATGGTGATGGTGGTGATATGACGCAGACAATCACCTTACAAAATACCAGTATTGATCAACTGGTTGGAAGTGATGCTTCTGGTATGTCTAATGCCGACATTATCAACTCTTTGATTACTAGCGGTCAGATTCAAGTAGATCAAAGTTAAGTTAGGATTTGAGAAGAATAAAAAAGCCGACATTAGTCGGCTTTTTTATTTGCATACTGAATAACAGTTACCAACAACCGACAGGACCAGTAGCACCTGTTTGAGTAATTGTTAGAGGTGTGCAGTTAGCATCATTAGCTTGAGATCCCTGAGCCGTTGCAACTAAGGTATAAGCTGTCGCTGTTGGAGCAGGGTTAGCTGCAATAATGTAATACGCTGTTCCCGTCTTAGGCGATTGATTAAAAGGTAGAGTGTTATCAGCACCTGCATAAGTGAAGTTTTCTGTGTAATAGCGCTCCATATAACTCGCCAATTCCATTAAGTCAGCTTGAGCATTAGCTCGTCGTGTTTGTCTGACTTGCTCTTGGTAAGACGGATAAGCAATGGCAGCAAGGATGCCTAGAATGACAACAACAATCATCAACTCGATGAGTGTAAATCCATTTTCTCTATATTTTATGTTATTCATTTAATAACCATATTTCAGTGATATAGGGGGGCTCGCCATCAGCACCACGACTCGTGTTAAAACCTATAGCTGTGTCTTCATTCACAATAGGGCCTTTTTCCCCTTGTGGCGCAAGACCATGCACAACCGTATTATGGTCGATAAGATACTCTTGATTAGAAATCACTAATCTATCTGAGGATAGCGATGAGTCCGTTACTGTTCCACTCTGACTAAAAGTCTGTGCAAATACTGACATTGGTATTAATAACACAGAGAGGATGGTTAAATAATTTTTTTTTAACATACATATGTCCTTAATCAGTCAGTTGAATCCAAGATCGCCTTCCTATCGCATCCTCACTTGAAGACTCTTCTTCTAAAATAAGCTCACCTGTCTCGGCATCACTCATAAATTTCACTTCAGTGGAGCCAGAACCAGGAACACGTCTGCTGATTTTAGGTGGCGAAATGATACTATCATAGCCTTTACCTGCGACAACTGGCACCTCGGTATCTGGCTCACCGTCACCATCAGTATCTACATAGAGATCATTTGCATCAATCACACCATCGCCATTGATATCCAGCGGCTGATAGTTCAGAGGTAGTCCCGTGTAATAGTCTAATTCCATTAACCAACTACTACCACCAAAATCACATGCATCTTCTGATGGAACAAGTGACGTAAAGATCACTTTTTCATCTCGGATAATGGCTTCAGAAACTTGTCTTTCACCACTATTTTCACCTGATGATGCACTGACTAAGTCAACATACCAGCCTCGGTCATCAGTGTTAGCTGTACCCCAGTTAATGATTTTATCTGATTCTGAGGCCGATATTGTCCGATAATTCGTGCCTAGAATCGTAAATTCAGCCATTGCTCGTTTATTGAGTTGAGCCCGAGAAAATGCATAACGTGTATAGGAGGATGTATCAGTATCATATACTCTCGGATCCCAAATAGCATAAAAACTCTGTGTAACTTGATCAACTGGAGTATTGTCGCCAACTTCAAAATATTTACCGGTACCAAATAAAAGTAAATAGCCATTTTTTTCGCTATGAAGCTCTACTTTAATTGGTGTTGTAATTGGTTGAATGTTGTCTTTGTTACAGCTTGTCCCGAAACACGCCGAGTATAAGGGCAGTGGCTTATTGGTATCCGCATCTCTGTATGTAAAGTCCCAGTCATTCTTATTATTGCTACCAATTTCAATGCTCCAAACATTACCAAACATATCACCGGCATAAATCAGATCGGTGGTGCCATCCTGGTTTGTGTCGATAGCTGTCGGCGTGGCGATTCCATTTGGTCTAAACTGTTCGGTTGGATCCTCATTTTTGCCTGTTTGTGTATCAAACTTACGAATCAGGCTACCGGTTTCTAAATCTACGATATAGATATAACCATTGCCATCATCACTGTCATGGCTTGCATTATTTGCACTGCCATCAGCGTCATTATCAAAAGTATTGTTGTACCCACCACTAAATAAGGCCGCCCATTTACCGTTGTTCAAACGAACAATATTTGCTTGTCCCATGGTGTATCCCATATCGGGATCATTCTTATCGGTAAATTCCCACAACACTTTTTTAGCTGATTCTGTTTCGTTTGAAAATGCTGAAGGATCCGTAATATCTAAGGCAAAGTAACCTTGACCTCCCGCGCCAAGACCTGAAACAAGTACTGTATGCCAACTGCCATCAAAAAAGGCATCTACCACAGTTGGACTGGCATCAACGTAATATTTGTGTGAGTAGCTGGGGGATGATAATTCTTTCAAGTTGTCATAGACACTATTCGGGACATAGGCAAACTTTTCTACTCCAGAATCAGCATCAAACGCATGCAACATCCCATCATTCGCCCCTACATAAATCATAGCGGTTCGGTTCAGATAGGTGCTGACAAACTCAGAATATAGGACAGAATCTTCTGGCTCATCATCTTCTGATCTATTGCCCCATTGATCGTAATAATCTGATCTAGGAGGACCAAGTAACACAGGAGAGGAATTAATAATATCGCCAAGTAATTTAGTTCGTGTTCTATAGATACCCTCAGATTTACTCTGTTCTTTCGATTGGTTACCACGCAGATAATTCAATACATCTTCGCTGCCTAATGATAATTTTTGACTAGAATTCAATGCATTCCAGTCAAATGCATAACCATTATTACCATCAGAGGTGAATATCACACGTTGATTAGCGCTTGGAATTTTATTAGCAGCATCCCACAATGCTGAAGGTAATAATTGTCCATCGTCATCAAAGCCAAACGCTAGTAGTCGTCCTGTCCAGTCGCCACTGTTAAAACGGGCTTGATAGACTTTACTGTCACTAGTTATGGCACCCGAGTTAACGGCAACAGCAGCGGAGGACGAAGTTCTCGATGTGATATTTTGTAAAATGCCAGCAAGTGATTCGGCAAACTCATCAGGATCAGCAGCACTGAAAAAATTACCATGACTATTGACTGCAGCATGCCATAAGTCATCTATTTTTGCTGGGCTTGAACTTCCCGGGTCAGGCCATGATTTGGTCGGAGGGGTGGCTGAAAGCGCGGCTAAATCATTCTCTGGGTCGAGTGAGCCTTTGACCCCGAGCCCCACAGTGAATGTGACCATGTGTTGCCAAAATGCTGGATCTTCCGTGTTGGTTGGTACTTCATTTTCTAAGTCTGTCCGAAGATCCCGTTTCCAGTAGTGCATGGCTGTATCAGCCAGTGTATTTGACCATGAATCAGAGAAAGGGGGAGATGCAATGTACGTATAATCGTCATCATTGGGACCACTGATGGTGGTGCCGTTGCTATTATCGACATTTCCAAGCCCAGGGCTGCCGCCATTCCAGTAGCCATCTGTAGTAAGAATATGATAGCTCTGACGACAAGTCAGGTGAGCAGAGGAGTCATCAGTACCTGGGTTAGCTCCCCATGGTCCTCTGTTGTCGGTTCTTTCGTAATATTGGCCTACACTGGCCGCAGCTGATCTGAGAGGTGTCCCGTAATTGTTAATCACATGATCGTAGAGGTTATCGTAAAATGCGGTCCTGTTTGCACCGCTAAATTTTCTGACGCCTCTGATCAGGGCTCTGTTACTGCTGACACCATCGATAGTGCGACTACCCTCGTTTATTGCAGCAAAACCGACACGGGAATTTTCAGATTGGGTGGCAAATGCTCGGCCTACACCAGCACGAGCTGTCAAAATTCGTGAGCGGTAATATTGAAACCAGTTAGCAAAGTTTTGTATTTCTTCATCACGTGTTCGAGTCGTACCGTTTGGACTGGTGAATGTTGCACTGGCTGAAGTGGAGTCGGTAATTCTTACTCGTGTATAGCGAGAGCGATCTAATCGCAATGCCTCTGAGTCAGAAGCGCTGCCATTGTATTTGTAGTATGTGATGGGCCAAAAACTATGGTTACCATTGCATGGGTCACCATAAGCACTACTGAGGCTACTGCCATGTTTGAACCAGCATGAGTATTGTGTTTGTTGAGTTTTTAAGTTGATACTTCCACGTGAAGGATCGGCCGGATTATATAGCGCAGCTGATGGATTCGCATTCCCCATACTCGTGCCGTCAGCCTTACTCCAAGGCACATAAGTCACATCTGGATTGTAGAAGACTGCGTTATTGACAGATGAGCGTGAAAAGAAGTTATGGACATTATCGTCATCAAAGTTTGGTACCTGGTTACTGTAGGTAACACCACCATAAAGACTGGACGGTCTAGGGAACAGGTAATTCGCATAATGTAAATTCTCATCAGGCATGACCTCCCATTGCATTGAACCTGAATCATCAAGTGTAAACATGATATTCGGTGCAACCACACCACCGAGATAGAGTGGCACATTACTGATGTTGAGATTAGCTGCTGAAGATGTCAGCGAGTAAATACCCAATAATACGAGCGCTGTGAAAGAGGATAATTTATTCATATTTTTACCTCATACGAACGACAGACTGTAAAAGGACCACGGATTGCACTGAGCCACCCACACCGCGGGCAGTAACGCGGTAGAACTTAGCACCACCTTGTTGCTGGTCTCGAGGCTTATTACCGTTACTATTTCCGGGTTTTATAATTTCTTCAATGACATAACGTGGTGGGCTGACAGCACCTTGTGGTTGGGTGGCGGCTGTGCCATTTGCAGTCCACCAGGCGGCGTTACGTTGAAGCCACCAAGGGGTCGCATCTGTGCCGACAGGATCCATTGATTGTTTGGTCCAACACCCGGGGGCACCAGTATCGGAACAAATTGGCAGATTAACCCAGTTTAAGACGGTACCTTCACCAGCTCGTAACGCCACTTCAGCTGCTTTAAACGCTATATCTCTGTCAATTTGATTAGATGCCATTTTTTCTTCCATGACACCTGTACGCATGGCAAAGATTCCTATCATGGTCAGCAATAACAGCATAATGAGACTGACAATCAAGGCCGCACCTGATTGTTGAGTTTTCATAATATACGGTTCCTGAGCGTTATTGTTTTGGTAAAGACTTGCCTCAACCTGCCGTCATCTGGGGTGATGACATTGCCCTCGAGGGTATAGGTGCCATCCCCTAATGCCACATTATCATTTTGTTGAGGGTCAATATTGATCATGACTAAGGATATGCGAACACTGATAATCTGCTCCCAGTCAGCCACTGCATTTGCTTTGACATATTGGTCTACACTACCGTTATTGCTGGTATCGACACCATACTCCACCTGCATCTGTTCGACACCTTCGATAAGTACATCTGGATTTTTTCCCAGCACCATCTGATAAAGAGAAGGGTAATTACTGGGGCCATTTCGAATAAAAAAAGTATGTGTAGTGATGGTATTTAACCAGCCCTGACTTAGGCCAGATAGTCCCAAGTCAACTCTACTATTTCCAGGTGTACCGATACCTGTTTCATGTTGAAGATTGCCGTCTACTGAGGGATCATTGGTCACCTGAAAAATCACGCTATTATTGCAGTCAGAAGCAATCACGATGTTAGCACACTCACCAGGCTTTGCTTCTGTCGCCGGATCGCAGTCATCCAGAGGATTATCCTGTGGAATTTTAACCGGAGCAGAGGGGCCTAAACTGCTATCGAAATGACTCACTTCAATAAAGACATTGCTCACTGTACGTAAGGTAAATACATCACTACCTGCTATCGCTTGATTGATTCCAGCAGGTAATGCGGGAGACCAGCCACCGTTGTTATCTGCTTCGTGGCCTAAGACTGGGGCACCACCTATGTCCCAGAAATAATTATTTGCCGTGTTCAGATTATTGACTAGGCTTCTACCTGTACCCCCTGAATTTCTTCCTGTAGCCCCTCTATTCCCTGTAGGGATAGAGTTACAACCGACGTAACCGGCGCGGTCTAAAAGCGATGAAATGTGATGAATTGCATAGCGTCCATCTTCTTGCATGCGCGCTTTCATATCTTGTACACGATAGGTTTGACGCGTACTAACGAATAACTCTATTACCCCAGCAATCAGTAAAAGGCCTATGACGAGTGCCACCATCAATTCGACGAGAGAAAACCCTTTTTCTTTATTCATATCGCACTTTCCAGAACCATTGTCGAGGTCGCATAGTCACCATAATTAGTATTCTCATCACCAATTTGAATATCTGACCATCTCACCGTGATCGTACAAATGAAGGGCTGGTTCACAAGAAAGTTGCCACACACAATTTGTCCTTCACCTGCAGGAAGATAGGCTGCTAAAGCCGCTCGCCATTCTCGAACATCCGTATCAGAAACACTATTGCCAGCTGGCGTTGCCCCATTAAAAAGGATGTCATAGTTTTTTGCATAGGCTGCCGTGGTATTGGCTTTCATGCGCTCTAGTATGCTGCCAGCAAGAATATTAGCTTGGGTTTTGAGGCCTGCGGTTGAGTTGGCCTTGAGGGTGGTGACTTGTAAATGTGCCATACCAAGTAAACCTATAGCTAAGACAAATACTGCCACCATAACTTCCAGTAAGGTAAAGCCGGTTTGTTGACGTCTCATCATGGGCAAACATTCCCGATAGAAATTCTGCTACTACCTGACTGGTTCACGGTAATAATTCTTTCATTGCTGCCTGTCGAGCAAAAAGTGATATTGCCATTTGGGAAACCTAGTGTGGATAGAATTTCACCTGTCGGCATAAACCGAAATCCACTGCCTGTATTTCCGGCAGTGACTGACGTAACATTGTCCAAGGCATTTTGTTGGGAAAGAAAGCAGTCTTGATTCTCTGCACAAACGGCCCCAACATCTCCAAGCGACTCATCAGCATCCCAGTCAGTAAATACATTCCAGCCACTACTCCAGTCACCATTCGTAATAGGTAGCATGGTGACTTGAATGCCTCTTCTGATGGCTTCGCTGCGTGCCAGTTGCATAGTGCCCATAAAGTCATTTGCTGTGGTGATAAGGCGGTGGTCTCGAATCATCTGTGAAAAACTCGGCGCAGCAATAGCTAATATGATGGCGGCGACCGCGAGAGTTACCATCAATTCAACTAGAGTAAATCCTTGATTAAATTTGTCTTTTACCACTTTATTCAGCCCTCTCCATGGGATCGGTTTTAGCCTTATTTATTTTCTCAGTCAAGTTTCAATCAATAGACTTTGTGGGGCTTGTCTCATATTTGAAAAAAAACTGTGAATATCAGTCATATCGTCGTTTTTAGTGTAACAACAAGGCGGCAATAGGGGGAAATCTTTGCCGCTAATTTCGACCACTACATTGCCGAACTCATGGTGACTTATCGGCAATTCATACAGTTAGTTTAGTTGGCACGTTAAATGCTGAATGACAATTGTAAATGAGGATGGAGGCGTATAAATGCCGATTAATTTTGATAGTGCAATTGGAATTCATGCTGATGCATTACGCGTGCGTTCACAGCGTGCTGAGCTACTTGCCACCAATATGGCCAATGCCGATACGCCTAATTATAAAGCCCAAGATATTGATTTTAGGGAAGCTTTGAATAATGCGATGACGGGGTCAGCGCCTGGTCAATTAAACACGACTAATCAAAAACACTATTCCACAAACCCGGAATCTAATGGTTTGATGGGACCGATTCAATACCGGGTAGCAACACAGGATTCTTTAGATGGCAATAGTGTCGATGAAGAAGTGGAGCAGGCACAATTTATGCAGAATGCTGTTCAGTATCAGGCCAGCCTGCAATTTTTGGGTGGTAAGTTCAACTCGCTGACACGGGCACTGAAAGGAGAATAGGCACTATGTCGTTATTTAATATTTTTGATATTGCCGGAAGCGGTATGAGTGCTCAGTCTCTACGTCTGAATACAACGGCAAGTAATCTCGCCAACGTCGATAGTGTCAGCAGTAGCATTAATCAGACGTATAAAGCCAGACAACCTGTGTTTGCAACCGTGTTGGATAATGCTCAAGAAGGTTATAAGCAGGGCGCTGTTCAAGTTCAGGGCATTGTCGAAAGTCAGGCTCCTGTCAGGCAGGAATATAACCCGAGCCACCCAATGGCAAATGAAGATGGCTATATTTTCCACTCAAATGTGGATCCGATTACCGAAATGGCAAATATGATGTCCGCGTCACGTTCCTATCAAAACAACGTTGAAATCGCGAATACCTCAAAACAATTGCTGTTAAGAACATTACAGTTAGGGCAATAAGGAGGGGTGAGAGATGGCTGTGAGCGGAATTAACGATAACAACCCGTATGCATTCTTGAACTCGACTAGTTCAACAGAAGAAAAAAATAAAGATGCTGGCACACTGGGGATGGAAGATTTTATGTCCCTGATGACAACGCAGTTAAAGTATCAGGACCCGATGAATCCCATGGAAAATGGTGATTTTCTTGGGCAAATAGCGTCTTTTGCTCAGGTAACAGGCTTATCTGACTTGCAGGATTCTTTTTCTACTTTTGCCAATTCGATGCAATCTAATCAGGCATTGCAGGGATCATCGCTAGTTGGGCGAACAGTGCTAATCCCTTCATCAATAGGTAACTTAACGGCAACAGATGGTTTATCCGGTCGGATAAATGTTGCCGATCCTGTTACAGATTTGAAAGTGAAAATTTATGACGAGGCGGGTGTTGTGGTACGTACCATCGACATGGGCTCAGCCTCAGGTTATACCGATTTCACCTGGGATGGTTTTGATGATAACGGTGAAGCTATGCCGGAAGGTGTTTATCAATTCAAAGCCTCGGGTACGGTTGATGGCTCGAATACAGCTTTTGCTACTGGTGTTTTAGCTCAAGTGTCGAGTGTTTCAATTAGTTCGACCGATGGATTGATAGTGAATCTGGCCGGAATTGGTTCGGCGTCATTTAGTGAAGTTGTTGAAATTCTTTAGGAGAATATCTTATGTCATTTAGCACAGCTTTAAGTGGTTTGAATGCGGCAACAGCCGATCTAAACGTCAAATCAAACAATATTGCTAACGTCAACACGACCGGCTTTAAGATGTCTCGTGCAGAGTTTGGTGACGTTTTTGCCGTTTCAGCCTTTGGATCAACCAATCAAACAGCCATTGGTAGTGGTGCTGTATTACAAAATGTGGCTCAGCAGTTTAACCAAGGCAATCTTGAGTTCACGGACAATTCGTTAGATTTGGCGATAAGTGGACAAGGCTTTTTTGCCTTAGCTCCCGAACTCGACAGTGGTGAGGTTATTTACACTCGGGCAGGTGAGTTCGGTGTTGATAAAGATGGATATATTGTCTCAAATGAAGGTTGGTATCTAAGAACTTTCCCTGTGGATGAGCAAGGTAACATTTCAGCAACCAGTATGAATGCGACATCGCCTATTCAATTACCGGCATCTGTTGGTGCACCTGAAGCGACTACAGAGTTGAAAATCGCCACCAATTTACCCTCTACATCTGATGGGATTATTGATAGTGGTACTGGGGGGATTTTGGCCATCGACCCAACCGACGATACAACCTACAGTTATACAACCTCAGCAACAATTTATGATTCGCTCGGTAATGAACATATCGTGACTACCTATTACCAGCATATCGATGAGGCGGCATTAGATGGCGGTGTCCCTGTGGGTGATAACCAATGGCAAATGGCTGTTTACGTTGATGGTGGTGAAGTCAAAGGTGGTACGGATGGGGTTCCCTATGCTCTAGAAACGGATGCCCGTATTAGTTTTAATGCTGATGGCACATTGAATCAGGTTGATGCTGATCCAAGTACTGCAGGTATTGATCCCATTGCTCTCACCTTCACTGATGGTGGGGCGACTGAGTGGATGAGTGGTGCCGAAACGCAAACAATTACATTATCGCTTAACGGTTCAACCCAGAACTCTGGCAGTTTTAATGTGGGTGCTCTCACTGTTAATGGTTTCCCAACTGGTCGTCTGACTGGGGTGGATGTGAGTGAAGAAGGCCTGATCAGAGCCAACTACAGTAATGGGCAAGCCATTCCTATTGGAAAAATTGCTATGGGCAACTTTGCTAATCCTCAGGCGCTGAACAAAATTGGTAGTACTGCCTGGAAAGAAACCACAGATTCTGGCCCGGTCATTGCAGGAGAAGCTGCAACAGGTAGTTTTGGTCAAATTCAGGCGGGTGCATTAGAAACATCCAATGTTGATTTGACGGCTGAGCTAGTGGGACTGATTACTGCACAACGTAACTTCCAGGCTAACTCAAAAGCGATCGAGACAAATAATGCCATTACTCAGACCATTATCAACCTGCGATAACGTTTTTCTTTAAAAGTGCGCTGTCTCTGGCAGCGCATTGAGGGCAGAAATAATGGACCGTAGCTTATATATCGCCATGAACGGGGCTCAACAGACCATGTTGGCCCAAGCAGCTAACGCCAATAATTTGGCAAATGTGAATACCACTGGTTTTCGGGCGGACTTTGAACAGTTTAGAAGTATGCCGGTATTTGGCGAAGGTTTACCTAGCCGTGTTTATTCAATGCTGGAGCGACCACAAACCGATTATCAAACAGGGTCTATTCAATCTACTGGACGTGATCTGGATATTTCTGTTCAAGGTGAAGGCTTTATTGCTGTTCAGGGTAAAGATGGTCGTGAGGGTTACACGCGTGCTGGTGATCTTCATGTGACGGAAGCGGGACAATTGGTTACAGGTACCGGACTTGCCGTGATGGGGGAGGGGGGACCGATAGCTATTCCCCCAGCCCAGACAATCGATGTCGGCAGTGATGGAACGATTTCTATCCGCCCTATAGGCGAAGCGGCAAATGCACTTGCCGTATTAGACCGGATTAAATTAGTCAAACCAGATTTGCAACAAGTGTTTAAGGATTCAGATGGCCTTATGCGGATGCAGGATGGTTCTGAAGCACCTTTAGATGCGACGGTCACAGTTGCCTCCGGTACTTTAGAGGGCAGTAATGTCAATGCGGTAGGTGCTCTGGTTAATATGATCGAGTTGCAGCGACAGTATGAAATGCAAGTCAAAATGATGGATACAACACAAGAAAATAGTGCAGCATCGGCACGTTTAATGCAGATAAGTACTTAAGCAATTAGCGTTAACACGACGATTGCATAAGACTTCAGGAGACGATTATGAATCAGGCTTTGTGGATTGCCAAAACTGGCCTAGATGCCCAGCAAACACGTATGTCAGTTATTTCCAATAATCTGGCTAACGTTAATACAACCGGGTTTAAACAAGACCGAGCGGTGTTTGAAGATTTGTTATATCAAACAATAAGACAGCCAGGGGCACAATCTTCAACAAGTACACAACTGCCATCAGGCTTGATGATTGGTACAGGTGTCAGAACGGTTGCGACGGAAAAATTACATACTCAAGGTAATATTATCCAAACTGAACAAGCATTGGACATTGCCATTAATGGCCGAGGCTTTTTTCAGATTTTAATGCCAGATGGAACGCTGTCTTATACACGTGATGGTACGTTTCAACTTAACTCTGATGGTCAGGTTGTGATGTCGAATGGTAACCCCTTAGAGCCAGCTATTACGATTCCAGCAGATGCACAAAGTATTACGGTAGGGTCTGATGGTACGGTAAGTGTGACTCAGCCTGGTACGGCGACCCCAACGATTGTCGGCAATATTGAGTTAGCCGACTTTGTGAATCCGACGGGTTTGCAACCAATAGGTGAAAATTTGTTTCAGGAAACCGGAGCAAGTGGCACCCCGATTACCGGTACACCTGGGTTGGATGGGTTTGGTCAGACCGTTGGCGGAGCGCTGGAAACATCGAATGTTAATGTAGTAACAGAGCTGATCAATATGATTGAAACTCAGCGTGCGTATGAAATGAATTCAAAAGCCATTTCTACATCTGATCAAATGCTGCAGTACGCCAGTCAGAACCTTTAGTCATAGCTTCGGGCTACTTGTTGTCCCCCACCAAGTAGCCCTTTTCTTTTTCACCTTCTTGGTTTTTCATTTTTTTGGCATGAACTCTGCTTCACTTTCTAGGTGAAGTACGTATTTTTTCGGAGTGTCAAAATGAAGACAATTGCCCCATTTTTAGTGTTTATTGCTGTGGCAATGTTAACCGGCTGCTACAACAATGAGGTTAAACGAGACCCAGCCTTTGCTGCGGTACGTCCAGCTCCGATTGAGCCGCAAGATAATTATGACGGTGCCATTTTTGACGCACGCAATAATATTTCACTATTTGAGGATTATCGTGCGAGACGGGTAGGCGATATTTTGACAGTCAAACTAGAAGAAAAAACTGACGCTGAGAAAGAGACAGAAACAACGGTCGATAAGTCGAATAATAATTCCATTGATAATCCAACGCTGTTTGGAACAACACCACAATTTAATCTCCCCGGCCAACTACCGTTAGCTAATACAAAAGACAACAATTTAGCCTTTGGCGTAAATTCAACCAGTAAATTTAAAGGTGCCGGCGATAGTGATCAGAATAATAAGTTGACCGGCAATATTAGTGTGTCGGTGGTTGAAGTATTACCCAATGGCAACATGGTCATTCGAGGTGAGCGAGTGATTACCATAAATCAAGGTAATGAATACATACGTTTGTCAGGGATGATTAGTCCAAGAGATATCGAGGCAGATAATTCTATTTCGTCTATTCGCATTGCCGATGCTCAGATTTCTTATGTGGGGGATGGCCCGACTAATGATGCCAATGTGATGGGCTGGTTAAGTCGATTCTTTGTTAGCGCATTGATGCCTTTTTAAAGGGTAAAAGTTATGAAGTTCAGAGTATTTATTGCATTCGCATTATTAGTGAGTTCAGGCCTTGCCTGCGCCGAACGGGTTAAAGATCTGGCCTCCATTGCTGGCGTGCGTAGTAACCAATTAATTGGTTATGGATTGGTGGTGGGTCTCAATGGCACGGGCGATAAGACAAAGTTCACCGGACAAAGCCTAAGAAACATGTTAGTGGAAATGGGGATTAATATCCCACCGGGCACTGACCCTAAAAGTAAAAACGTGGCGGCCGTGTCTGTACATGCCGATTTACCGCCGTTTGTTAAGCCCGGTCAAACCATTGATATTACTGTTTCCTCATTGGGTGATGCCAAGAGTCTTCGCGGTGGCAGTTTATTAATGACGCCATTAAAAGGGGCTGATGGACAAATTTATGCCATGGCACAAGGCAATTTAATTGTCGGCGGTTTTGGCGCTGATGCTGCTGATGGCTCAAGGTTAACGGTCAATATTCCCAGTGCCGGGCGGGTACCCAATGGCGCGACGGTTGAGCGAGCCGTTAGAAATGCATTGAATGTTGGGGATTCTATTATTCTTAATCTACACAGTCCCGATTTCACTACGGCCAGTCGATTAAGTGATGCCATTAACCATACATTAGGCAAAAATACGGCGTTTTCGATGGATGCATCTTCGGTCAAAGTGAACGCGCCGCGCGATCCTAACCAGCGTGTTCCATTTATGTCCTTAATCGAGAATTTAGAGTTGAATCCAGGTGAAGCACCCGCCAGAGTTGTGGTCAACTCACGTAGTGGCACGATTGTGATTGGGCAGCATGTGCGGGTGAGCCCTGCTGCAGTGACGCATGGTAATTTATCGGTCACTATCTCGGCTAACCCAGAAGTCAGTCAGCCAGAACCTTTTTCGCAAGGACAGACGGTTGTAACGCCTAACTATAATATTAATATTACGGAAGAAAATAGCCGGATGTTTGTCTTTAATCCTGGGGTGTCGCTCGATGAAATTGTACGTGCGGTTAATCAGGTCGGTGCGGCGCCTGGTGATTTAGTGGCTATCCTCGAAGCATTGAAACAGGCCGGCGCACTTAAGGCTGACTTAGTGGTTATTTAGCGATGGCTTATGAGTCTAATATTGCCCGGTCAGCAGTTGACTTTCACGGCCTGAACCAACTACGCGAACAAGCGGTAAAAGAGGTGGATAGTCAGCAAACGTTGAAGCAGGTTGCCGGTCAGTTTGAGTCACTATTTATCAATATGATGCTGAAGTCGATGCGTCAGGCAAGTCTAGGTGACGGGGTATTTGACTCATCCCAAAGCAAAATGTATCAGGATATGGCTGACCAACAACTGGCTTCTGATTTGTCTATGCGTGGTGGGCTCGGACTACAGCAAGCAATTATCCAACAGTTGGGGAGTTATCAGCTCCAGTCAGCTCAGCCAGCCAAAACGGGCCAGAGCTATAGTTACGACACAGTAACGATAAGACCTGCTCTTGCTAAAAAAGTAAACGAGCTGATGTTAAAGCAGATACGTGATATTCACGCTGAAAACATCGACACAGATTCGACAACAGAATTGAAAGATATTGGTGCCGTAGTCTTTGACTCACCTCAAGATTTTGTAAAAACACTCTGGCCTTATGCACAACAGGCTGCAGATAAAATTGGTGTTGCACCTGAGGTAATTTTATCTCAAGCCGCTTTAGAAACAGGCTGGGGCAAGTATGTTCTCAAAGATAAGGCTGGAGAAACAAGTTTCAATCTGTTCAATATCAAGGCTGGTAAAAGTTGGACTGGTGATAGTGTCAGTAAAGTGGCACTCGAATATCGTGATGGTAAGGCTTATAACGAAGCGTCTCAGTTCCGCTCTTATGAGTCATATCAGGATAGTTTCAATGACTATATTGAGTTTCTGCAAACTCAGCCTCGCTACCGTGATGCATTAAAACACACGGGTAATGCTGATGCCTTTGTTGAACAATTGCAAAAAGCCGGCTTTGCAACCGACCCTAATTATTCCGACAAAATTAAACGTATTATGAATAGTGACATTCTGGCACGAATTTCGCTGGAGTCAAACCATGCATAATCACGCTGACGAGTTAAGGAGCATGCCATGAGTCTGCTAGGGATTGGGACATCGGCATTATTAACGGCCCAAGGTAATTTATCGACGACCAGTCATAACATTAGTAATGTTAATACTGAGGGTTACACACGCCAGCGTGCTGACCAAGCGACACGTACACCTGATTATAAAGGGGATATCTATTTTGGTACGGGTGTTCAGATAACGTCCGTCGAACGTGTATATGACACTTTTCTCGCGAGTCAGGTCAGAACTTATACAGCACAGGAAGCCGCCCAGAGAAGCTATCTCAGTTATTCTCAACAGGTGGATGATCTGCTCGGCTCAGAAGACTTGGGCTTGAGTACAGGTATCAGTCAATTCTTCAATGCGGTGAATGAGGTAGCAAACGATCCGACATCGATTGCTGCCAGACAATTAATGCTGACTCGTGGTGAGTTGCTAGCGAATCGTTTTAATACCATGGATTCGCAGCTGACTCAGCTGGATGAGCAAGTGGATTACGATATTACTGTTGCTGTAGATGACATCAATAATTTATCGAAAAGTATTGCCGAGCTAAATGCTGCGATCACTGCTGCTAGTGGTGCTGGTGGTACGCCAAACGATCTGATGGATAAGCGTGACAAACTGATTACGGATCTTTCAGAGATCGTCTCAGTGAACGTGATCGAACAGTCGAATGGTACAACAAATATTTTGATTGGTAATGGGCAAGCCTTAGTCGCTGGTACGAAAAGTATGACTCTGACTACGGTGACCGATACCTCCACGACCCCACCAAGATTAGGCATTGGCTATGGCGATAGCAGTACTAATATCACTAGTCAGTTATCAGGTGGCACCTTAGGCGGGGCTTTGGAGTTTCGTGACACGATTATCGATGATGTCAGAGCTGAACTTGATGTGTTGGCTCAAGCGGTGGTGGAAGGTTTTAATGCTGTCCATAACAATACAACCAATATTGCCAATGGTGGGCAGGGATCGGTTGATTTAGATGGTAATGATGGCGGAGACTTCTTTGACCCGGCAAATATTACCGCCGCCACTATTTCAGTGGCAATAAGCGATCCTCGTGCCATTGCCGCCTCATCAAAGTTTGATGCGGCAACAGGCACCGTGAATATTTCTGGCTCAGGTAATAATGAAAACGCATTAGCTTTGGCTAACCTGGAGACAGATAAAACATTAGTAACTATCGCGCCTGGGGTGACTCGTTCGCTATCAGAAGGGTATGCCGTGTTGGTTTCAGATGTGGCCACACGTACACAGCAAGCGGAAGCCAGTCAGGAAACACAACTTGCGTTGTTACAACAAACAGAACAGCGCTTTGATGCGGTTGGTGGGGTTAATCTGGATGAAGAAGCCGCACAGCTCATCAAATTTCAGCAAGCCTATCAGGCGGCTTCTCAGATTATTATCGTGTCCAACACGATTTTTGATTCGCTGATTAATGCTGTTTAGGAGATTATCATGAGAATTTCGACATCCTATATTCAACAGCAAAGTGTGGACACGATGCTTGCCCAGCAGAAACAGCTGGCCGATACGCAGTTACAAGTCTCCACCGGCCAGCGAATTCTAAGGCCTTCTGATGACCCGGTAGCCGCGGTAAAGTCACTCAATTACGAGCGTGAAGTCAGCATTAATGAGCAGTATCAGGCGAATGCGGATGTGGCGAACAATAAGCTCAATGCGGCTGAAAATGCCTTAACCAGTGCGACGGATATTGTTCAACGGATTCGCGAACTCGCAGTTCAGGCGCTGAACGATACCAATGATGCTAATGCCAGAACAGGTATTGCGGAAGAAATTGATGAGTTGAATAAATCGTTGGTCAGTCTGGCGAACACGACCGATGCTAACGGCGAGTTTTTATTTTCTGGTTATCAATCTTTCACACAAGCATTCGATACCACAACATTTGCCTATGGTGGCGATAGCGGTCAACGCAGTATGCGTGTAGGAAGTGATTACTCAGTCGAAGCAACTTTTCCCGGAGATGAGCTATTTGTTATCACTAATGCTGATAGTTCAACACAAGCTATTTTTCAGACGATCGATGAATTTTCAACCGCGCTAAAAGCTAATACTATCGGTACAGCACCTAATAATGGTGAATTCTTAGATAATATGTCGACAGCCATTGATTCATTAACTACAGCAAGAACCGCTGTTGGTGCTCGAATCAATTCTATTGACCAGCAACGCAGCATTAATGAAGACAGTCTGACCAGCCTTGAAACGAGTCTGACTAAATTAAAAGACTTGGATTATGCGGAAGCGATTTCACGTTTAAACTCGCAAACGACAGGCTTGCAAGCGGCTCAACAAGCCTATGTCAAAGTGCAAGGGCTGTCCCTGTTTAACTTTTTATGAAACACTGACATAACTCTAACTATTATCAGTTATAAAATATGAAGGCAGTGATTCTGGCTGGTGGCTTAGGTACTCGTATTAGCGAAGAGTCTATAAATAAGCCAAAACCAATGATAGAAATAGGTGGAAAGCCTATTCTCTGGCATATTATGAAAATCTATTCACATCATGGTGTGAATGATTTTATTATCTGTTGCGGTTACAAGGGCTATTTGATTAAAGAGTATTTTGCGAATTACTTTTTGCATATGTCGGACGTCACCTTTGATATGCAAAATAATAAAATGCATGTACATGAAGCCCATGCTGAACCCTGGAAAGTGACGTTGGTCGACACCGGTGATGATAGTATGACAGGTGGTCGTATCCGTCGGGTTGCTGACTATGTAAAAGATGAAGACGCCTTCTGTCTGACTTATGGTGATGGAGTTGGCAACATTGATATTACGGCGAGCATACAGTTCCATCAACAACATGGAAACTTGGCTACAGTCACAGCAGCCTATCCTCAAGCAAAATTTGGTGCATTGGATATACATGATGATCGGGTAGTGAACTTTCAGGAAAAACCGAAAGGTGACAATGGGATGGTCAGTGGTGGTTTTTTTGTGTTATCGCCCAAAGTGATTGATTACATTAGTGATGATCGAACTAGTTGGGAGGGGCGTCCACTGGAAAAATTGGTCGCAGAGCAACAGCTACGTGTTTTTCGCCACGAAGGCTTCTGGCAACCCATGGATACGCTTCGTGATAAGCAACACCTTGAACAACTCTGGCAGTCAGGTCAGGCACCATGGAAAGTCTGGTGATTGATCCCTCTTTCTGGCAAGGAAAATCTGTTCTGGTTACCGGGCATACTGGGTTTAAAGGAAGTTGGCTCAGTCTATGGTTAAATGAACTGGGGGCTAACGTCACGGGTTATGCTTTAGCTCCGGCGACAAATCCTTCCATGTATGACTCACTTGCTCTAGATGACGAGTTGGATTCGATAGTTGCCGATATCAGTGATCTGGCTACTTTATCTGTGACCATCAAGACATTACAGCCAGACATTGTCTTTCATCTGGCTGCACAATCATTGGTTAAACCTTCCTATGATGATCCCGTAAATACCTATCAGACGAATGTGATGGGCACAGTTAATGTGCTGGACGCAGTACGACATTGTCCTTCTGTGAAAGCTGTGGTGATCGTCACCTCTGATAAATGTTACGAAAATTATGAGTGGTCATGGCCTTATCGTGAAAACGACCGACTGGGTGGGCATGATCCATACAGTAATAGTAAAGGCTGTGCAGAGCTGGTCACGGATTCATACCGTAAATCCTTTTTTGCCGATAATAAAACGGCCATTGCAACGGCACGTGCAGGTAATGTCATTGGCGGTGGTGACTGGTCTGACTATCGATTATTGCCAGATTTGATTAAGGCAAAACAAAACACACAGCCATTAGAAATCCGGCATCCCGCCGCGATTCGTCCTTGGCAACATGTTTTAGAGCCATTATCAGGGTATCTGCAATTGGCACAGCAGTTGTGTGAAAGCGGCGTCGATGTGGCAGAAGCCTGGAACTTTGGTCCGGTACAGGAAGATATTAAACCGGTCCATTATCTTGTTGAACAAGCACAGAAAAAGTGGTCCAGCTTTGAATGGTATAGTCCGTCACAGAATGAACATCATGAAGCCAATATACTCATGCTGGATTGTTCTAAAGCACGACAAAAACTGGGATGGCAACCTGTCTGGCGAATCGATGACGCTTTATCAAAAACGTTTGACTGGTATGATGCCTTTTATTCCGGAAAAGAGATGCGTGAATTCAGTTTGCAACAGATTCAGCAATTTGTTCAGGCAGCCAATCCTCAGTTATTCAAAGCATGAATCCATTACATACACCTCACACTGAATCCTCATCGATCGCCTTAACTAGTGGCGATATTTGTGTCGTTAATAAAACGGGAATGTCACCGACGTTATGTGTTGTGGTGGCTATAGAAAATGCCATTATTGAATGTTATGAAATACTGGCATTCAACGATGATGTCTCAGACCTTGATATATTTGTTTTTGACGATGACAGTGTTAATGGTTCAGCGCAATATGTGGACTTACGCTTTCCACTATTTGCCGGTTCACTTGATGTGGCTAGCTATCAGGGCAAAATTTCAACATTAAATCTCGAAAGACTTTTGCGGGCTTTGGTGCAACGCCAGGTAAAACGTTACAGTCAAACGAAATTTCTGCACAAAGACTTTCTGCCTGGAAGCAGTACTGTTCCAGTGTCTGGCAAGGTTATGGATTCTGATGATATCGAGCATCTGGTTGATGCCTCATTGGATGGCTGGCTGACTACCGGTCGGTTTAATGCCCAGTTTGAAAAAGCGCTTGCTGAATTTATTGGTGTCAAACATGTGCTGACAGTGAACTCAGGTTCATCAGCCAACTTGTTGGCATTAACTGCACTGACTTCACCTAAGTTAGGTGATAAAGCATTACAAAAAGGCGATGAAGTGATTACTGTGGCGGCAGGTTTCCCGACTACGGTGAATCCCATTTTACAAAATGGTTTAGTGCCTGTTTTTGTTGATATTACTCTGCCTTCCTACAATATCGATGTCAGTCAGCTTGAGGCAGCGTTATCAGATAAAACACGAGCCATTATGATGGCGCACACCTTAGGCAATACTTTCAATATTGATGCCGTTGTAGCTTTTGCTCGCGAACATAATCTGTGGTTAATCGAAGATTGTTGCGATGCTTTAGGTACCACCTATTCACCAGATACTGAACTGACTGATTATCGTGGACAAGCAATTGCGTTAGATGAGCCTCGTCATGTAGGCACCTTTGGTGATATTGCGACGTTGAGTTTTTATCCGGCTCATCATATAACGATGGGAGAAGGTGGTGCGGTCTATACCAATAATGGCCAACTGAAATTGATTCTGGAGTCATTTCGTGACTGGGGCAGAGACTGTTTTTGTGAGCCGGGCCAGGACAATACCTGCAAAAAGCGCTTTAGCTATCAACTAGGGCAGTTGCCTTGTGGTTATGACCATAAATATACCTATTCTCACCTTGGTTATAACTTAAAAATCACTGATATGCAGGCGGCTGTGGGTTTGTCACAGTTAGCTAAAGTCACCGGGTTTATTGAAAAAAGAAAAGCCAACTTCCAACGTCTTTACGCAGGCTTATCTTCGCTACAGGATTATTTGCTACTGCCTGAAGCAGAGAACAATGCTGATCCGTCGTGGTTTGGTTTCGCTATTACCTTAAAGCAGAGTAATCGAGCTGACTTTATTCAGTATCTTGAACAACATAAGATCGCCAATCGATTAGTATTTGGCGGTAATCTCATCAAACAGCCCTATTTCGAACAACAAAGCTATCGAATTGTCGGAGAATTAATGGTGACCGACCAGGTAATGAATGATTCATTATGGCTCGGCGTTTTTCCTGGATTGTCTGATGAGATGATTGATTACATGATTGATACCATCCAATCTTATTTCAAAGTGTGAGCAATGACTGACAAAACATCCATGTATCAAAAGTTATTCGTGCTGGAAATGGCCAACAATCACCAAGGTGATATAGCCCATGGCAAACAAGTCATTCAGCAGATGAAACAAGTGTGTGATGGTTTCCCTTTCCAGTTTGCCTTTAAACTGCAGTACCGTAACCTGAAAACCTTTATTCATCCCGATTATCGCGATAGACAAGACATTAAATATGTTAAACGGTTTCGTGATACGGAACTGGATGAAACCCAGTTACTAGAACTAAAACAAGCGATTGATGATGCGGGTTTTATTTCCATGTGTACGCCTTTTGATGAAGACTCTGTCAACTGGATTGAACAGCATGGTTTTGACATATTAAAGATCGCGTCCTGCTCTCTGACAGACTGGCCGCTATTAGAGCGTATTGCCCAGTCATCATTGCCATTGGTGATGTCGACTGCAGGTGCCACGATGGAAGAGATTGAAAATGTCGTGCAGTTTTTCCTGCATCGCCATAAACAATTAGCGGTGATGCATTGTGTTGGTGAATATCCAACGCCACGACAAAATTTACAATTAGGTCAAATTGCCTTATTAAAACAACGTTTCCCTGAGGTGGCTGTAGGTTACTCAACTCATGAAGATCCTAATGAAACCGAAGCGGTCAAAATGGCGGTGGCGATGGGGGCACAATTGTTCGAAAAGCATGTTGGGGTAGGTGAACTCAATGCTTACTCGGCGAACCCTGAACAAGTTAGACAATGGTTACTCTCAGCTCAAGAAGCCTATGCCATGCTTGGCCTTGAGGGGGAACGTGTTGCCGTCACCGAGACAGAATTAAACACCCTCAATTCACTACGACGTGCTGTATTTGCCAAAAAGGATCTCGCTGCCGGGAAAGCCTTACAAACAGAAGATTTTTATCTAGCGATTCCAAGCCAACCTGGTCAACTATTAGCCAATGATTTATCTAAGTACAAACAGTTTGAGTTAAAAACAGCTGTTAAAGCTAATGAGCCGTTGTTATTGGAAAAGCTTGAAATCACCGATACACGTGACATGGTTTCCGCTTCATTATCTAAAGTATGTGCTTTATTACGTGGAGCCGGCATTGCCATTGCTGACGGTGTGAACTGTCAGCTATCACATCATTATGGCATTGAAAAATTTGAAGAAACGGGCGCGACTATTATTGATGTGGTCAATCGTGAGTATTGTAAAAAGATTTTGGTATTACTGCCTGGACAAAATCATCCGGTGCATGCCCATCACAAAAAAGAAGAAACCTTTAATGTGCTGGCGGGTGAAATGCAGCTGCAACTAGGTGATGAATTAAAAACGATTAAAGCGGGTGAGATGGTAACTGTTGAACGCGGAGTTAAACATGCTTTCAGTAGTGAAACCGGGGCGATATTTGAAGAATTGTCGACGACACACTTTACCGATGATTCTTATTACGATGATAAAACCATTAACCAAAACAGTCGCCGCAAAACTAATCTGATCTTTCGTGCTGACTGGCTAACTACGGAGTGGGCATGAGCCAACAACGCGTTGCTGATTATATTTTTGCCCGAGTTGCCGAATTAGGCGTTAAAGAGGTTTTTTTATTGCCCGGTGGTGGGGCCATGCATTTGGTGGACGCGCTCGGACAAAATCCTGATATTAACTTTATACCGGCTCACCACGAACAAGCCGCAGCGATAGCGGCTGAAGCCTACTCTCGTGTGAATGAAACACTCGGCGTGGCGCTTGTCACAACGGGACCAGGTGCGACCAATGCTTTAACTGCCGTAGCGGGTGCCTGGATTGAGTCTGTGCCGTTGTTGATAATCTCAGGTCAGGTGAAGCGGGCCGATATGAAAGCTGATAGCGGCGTGCGTCAAATGGGGCCTCAGGAAGTCGACATCGTATCGATGGTTAAGCCCGTTACTAAATACGCAGTAACGGTTGATGAGCCTGATAACATTGGCCTTTATCTTGATAAGGCTTTACATGAGGCGATGACAGGACGAAAAGGCCCTGTCTGGCTGGATGTGCCATTAGATGTGCAAGCCAGTTTAATTGAGCCAGAAAAGCTAGCTCGGGATGAATCGAATACTGATTCCGAATCAGACTGTTCACTTGAGCTGGATGAAGTTATCCAACTCATTCAGCAGGCACAGCGTCCTATTATTCTAGCAGGACACGGTATCCGTCTGTCAGGTGCCGCCGACGTATTCAAACAGCTCTACGAAAAAACCGGTATTCCGGTATTAACCACCTGGAATTCACTGGATCTGATTCCTTATGAACATCCATTATGTGCCGGCCGTCCAGGTTCCGTGGCACTCAGACCGGCAAACTTTGCCGCCCAGAATTGTGATTTGCTAATTAGTATTGGTGCCCGTCTGGATAATGTGGTCACCGCCCACAATCCGCAAAATTTTGCTCAATATGCCGACAAAGTGATTGTCGATATTGATGCGTCTGAATTAAAAAAACATCAGTTGCCAAAAGCAAGATTGATTCAGGGCAATGCCAAAACTTTTATTGAACAACTTAATACTGAACTGCCTGAGCTTAAAACTGACTATTCGGATTGGATTAATAAAATAGCCGATTGGAAACAACGCTATCCACGCTGTGATGGTGAAATATTTCCAGAGCAAGGTGAAATTAGTCATTATCATTTCATCGATCGTTTATCTGCTTTTACTAAAGCCAATGAGCTGATTATTACCGGTAGCTCAGGGCTGGCGGTGGAAGTCTTCTACTCTACCTTTGTGAATAAACCCGGCCAACGAATTTTTCTTACCTCTGGTTTAGGTTCGATGGGCTATGGTTTGCCCGCTGCTATTGGTGGTTGTCTCGCGTCAGGCAGAAAGCCCGTTGTCTCGGTAGAAGGTGACGGAAGCTTGCAGCTCAATCTGCAAGAATTAAGTACCTTGAAGTCACTTAACCTGCCTATTCGAATGTTTGTGATGAACAATAATGGTTATGCCTCCATTCGAAATACTCAGCGCAATTATTTTGACGCTCGATATGTTGCTACAGGACAAGAAGCGGGCTTATTGATTCCGGATTTAGTCAAACTCGCGGAAGCGATTGGCCTTGATGCTATTCGTATTGAGGATGCCAGTGAACTCGATGAAAAAATCCAATATGTATTGAATCATCCAGGCCCGATTCTTTGTGATGTCACGATTATCAAAGACGAAGCTTTATGGCCAAAAGTATCAGCTATTCCCCAGCCAAATGGCTCGATGATATCGATGCCACTGGAAGATATGTCGCCGTTACTGTCTTTGGAAATGCTGGAGCAAGAAATGCGAGTACCATTGTCGGAAGCTTCCAGACAGGTGGATAGAGAGCATGACTGAATCGCGCGTTGATAAAGTGCAGCCGGATGACCAATGTCCCTGCTGTAAACAAACAGCTTTAACATCCTGTGATGTTTTTTATCGCTGCAGCCATTGCCAGCATATTTGGCAAAAACAAACCACTGAGCATATTGTTAATTATGCCCAGTTATCACGCCGAAATCAGGAGCAATCGTCTGACTTTAAAAGAAAACTCAGTGGCCGTCTGCTCACATTGAGCAATTTGCTGTTCGATGATTGCAAAGTGCTAGAAGTTGGTTGCGCTGAAGGAGGGCTCGGCGCCAGCATAAAGAGGCAATATACGCTTCAGTATGAAGCTGTGGAACCTTCCCAGGATGCTAAAGTTGCACAGCAACGATTGGACAAGGTCTATCGTGACATTAGTGATATTGAGCAGGCGCATCAATACGATTTGGTTCTTGCTTTTCATGTTCTTGAACACATTGATGCCGTGTCGTCAGCAATAATTGCCTGGAAAACGCTGCTTAAACCCAATGGAAAACTGCTGGTGGAGGTGCCGAATGCGTCCGGTAATCCATTATTAGCTATCGATCGGCATCCAGAACACCTTCATCAATTCAGCGTGGGATCACTAGTCATTCTAATGACCCGGCTGGGTATGGCGATAACCACTGTTTCAACAGGACATTTCGAGTCGTCGCTTTATCGAGATAGTATTCGTTTGCTAGCCTGCCCATGTGTTACTGAAGAACAGAGACAGGTCACACTTCGGCATCGATGTCAGCAGCTTTTCCCTCAGCCGGTATTGATATATGGCATCGGTGGTGATTTTGTTAATTGTGTTCATCCTCTCATGAGATTTATTCCCGTAGCCGGGCTTCGCGATGGAGCCGGCCTGAGGCAAGGTAGTGTTATTGATGGTCATACCGTGCAAGAGTTCAATCCTGAGGAAGATAGGATCTATCCCATTTTGATTGCCTCTCTTCATTTTGAGGACGAAATTCTGCAGGATTTGATATCAATGGGCGTCGACAGGGGATGCATTGTGACTTTGAGTGAGTTCTATGGCGAGGACTAGACATCCACAGATCGAAGACGATTTGATCTGGATCGCAAGTCAGTCTTTATCATGGACGGAATTCAAGGACAGGCATTTGCTGATTACCGGTGCGACTGGATTCATTGGCGGTTATTTGCTGGAATTATTCAGTTTTCTGAATGAGAAAGAACCTGAAAATAATATTCAAATTACTGCTCTGGTTCGAGACCCTGAGCGATTTTCTGAGCGTTTCCCTCACCTCAGAGGTAGAGCCGACATCGATTTGTTAGTCGGCGATCTAACAGAGAGTAAAGCTTTAAGATATGAAAATTCAGTTGACTACATTATTCACTGTGCTAGTGAAGCTAGCCCTCATCTTTATCTGAAACAGCCTGCTGACACTATTAGTACCAATACTCTGGGTACTTTGTTGTTACTGGAAATAGCCCGCAGCCATCGGGCACGATTTTTATATCTCAGTAGTGGTGCGATATACGGTCAGAGTGAACAAGAAGTATTTAGTGAGCAGGATTACGGCATCGTTGATCCTCTTGATGAGCGGGCTTGTTATAGTGAGGGGAAAAGAGCCGGTGAGGCGATTTGCATGGCTTATCATCGTCAGTATGACCTAGATATCCGCATAGCCCGTGTTTCCCATACTTATGGTCCCGGTCTTGAACTTAATGATGGCAGGGTGTTTACTGACTTCATGGCTGATGCGTTGGCTGGAAGAGATATATGTGTAAAAGGCTCCCCCAGTGATGCCAGGCCTTTCTGTTATATCAGCGATATGGTAGAGGGGTTATTGCGTATTTTATTGAGTGGTGATTCGGGAGAAGCCTATAACATTGGCGCTGACAGCCAAATAACAATTGCTGAGCTGGCACAATTATTGTGTGAGATTAGCACGCATCCGATCAGCGTGCGATTACCGGTACAGGCTATATCCAATCCGGCATTACGCAGTTCGGGGTATTTCAATATCGAGAAAATAAAAGGTCTGGGTTGGGAATGCATCACCTCGCCCAAGATGGGTTTTGCAAAAATGTACCGGTACTATTCAACATTATGAAAGCAAGCACACAGGCGGACACGGCATTTTTTCTGCATCTCCCCAAAACGGGTGGTAGTACGATCCGCACCTTAATCAATGCCAACTATGACAGTCTGGAGTTATTGAGTCTGTATGGCTCGCAGCCGGAAATTTTTAATCAGTGCATGGCAACAACAAGGCTGCAACGGCAACAGCTCAAGTTGATACAGGGGCATATGCCCTACGGTGTGCATGATTATCTGGGCCTGTCTGGTCAACGCTATTTCTTTTTCTTGCGTGAACCGGTGGCAAGGACTTTGTCAGATATCGAACACAGTAGGCGACACCCGTCACATGGTTTTCACCATATTCTATCTGCCCCTGAGCTGGATCTGGCAGGCCGAATCGAGAAAGCAAAAAGCTTGTGTTATTACCATAACAATATGACGCACTTTCTCAGTGGCACGTTTTTCACCCGCGATGTCACGTTGACCGATTTCCATCTGGCATTGAGTCGGGTCCGTCAAAGTGAGTTCATCGGTATTACTGAGCAAAGTGAGTTGTCTTTATTATTAATGGCCAAACGCTTGGGCTGGAAGGAAGTGATTCCAGTTAAATGTAATGTGTCACCATCAGAGACTTCTAATATGGTTGAGGATAACAGGGCCAGCTGTCGATCGATGCTGGATTATGACATCCAGCTCTATCACGCCGCCCTTGAGCGTTTTGAGCAGGAAGTATCGGCGCAGGGACAGTTATTAATTGAAGCAGCACAGCAGATGACCGAGTTGTTGCAGCGTCAGGAAGCTGATTACCCTGAAATAAAGTATTCGACTTATATGGTAGGGCAGCCTCTGGCTATCGAATTAAATCAGTATCATCAGCAGATCGCCAGTGACGATCCCTTGGGACGTTGGCTGCAGATAGAGCAGGTAAATGAATGAGTTCTCGTCGCTGCGCCGTATGTCATGCTGATAATAAACAGCATTTACACCGTCAGTTTTTTATCTCGCCGGGAATGGATGAATCACTGCATTATGATGTGGTTGAGTGTCGGCAATGCGGGTTTATCTTTGCCGATTCTTTGCCAGCAGAGGACAGCCTGAATGCCTACTATGTCGCTTCAGGCCATCACCTCCATGTTGAGCTGCCCCCGGGGATCAGAAAGATTCATACCGGCATGTACCAGTTTGTCAGGCAGCATCAGGCACTAGACAGCGAATCTCGGGTGTTGGATATCGGCAGCTCGATGGGGCATTTTCTCAATTATTTCAAACAGGACGGTATCACCCGCCTGACCGGCATTGAACCTAGTCTGGAAGCCGCCAGCCTGGCGCGTGAGTATTATGACATCGAGGTGCTTACGACGCCTTTTGCTGATTATCAGACGGCAAGCAGTTTTGATTTAATCAGTCTTTGTGGTGTGCTGGAGCACCTGCTTACGCCGGATCAGGCGCTAGCCAAAATTTGTGACCTCCTGTCTGAAAAGGGTGGGGTCTTTATTGCTGTCCCTGATGCTGACACTTTTGGCGGTATCGTGTCAGATGAGCCTTTCCTTGAGTTTGCACTTGAGCATATTAACTTTTTTGGTCGTCAGAGCCTGGAAGAGCTGTTTCAGTTAAACGGCTTTGAGGTGTTTAGCTGTGAAAGCATTTATAACGATTTTTATAACAATAACTACATCTATCTGATGGCCAGAAAAGCGGGGCCTGAGCAGCCAGTGAGCCCTCCGGCCAGAACCAGCGTAACCTATGATAGCGTAAGCCAGTATATCGCCCAGTCAACAGCACGACTGGGCGATATTGATAAGTTGTTTGAGAGTCTGATTGCCAGCCATGAAAAGCTGATTGTATGGGGAGCGGGTTCTCTGACACGGCGTTTATGCGCCACAACGCGGCTTGCGGAGCTGGACATACTTGGTTTTATAGATAAGAACACAGATCTGCAGGGCAAACATTTACTCGGTAAGACTATCAATGCACCGGCATGGCTGGTGGATAAAACCGACAACACCGTCTTTATTGCCAGTACCACCTATGCCGATGAAATCCGCGATGAACTAATCAGGCTATATCAATGGCACGGTGATATTCTCACGGTGAGAAGCTCGACACCATGAGCGATAAAAAAACGGATCAAATTCCCCTCACGGTCGCTCTGCTAACTTATAACCGCTGCGGTAGTTATCTCAAAAAAGCAGTCGAAGCCATCCTTGCTCAGAGCTATCGCGAATTCGAGTTTTTGGTTCTGGATAACGCCAGTCCGGATGATACGGCTCAGTACATCCTGTCACTGGATGACACAAGGATCAGATACGTGCGTAATGCGCCCGGTTCCTCGGTCGAGTTTAATTACATGTCGGCTTACCACCTGGCCAGAGGGCATCGAATTATTGTGACCCATGATGATGACATCATGGAGCGGGACATGCTCGAGACCCAGATGCAGTTTATGGACACGCATCCGGAAGTCATTCTTGCCTGGACCGGAGTGACGTTGATTGATGGGGACGATAAAGTTATCGGAGCCAATCATCATACCCTTGCGGATAGCCGGGTTTTTCAGCCAGGCGAGTATTTGCTCAACTTTTTGTACTCCAGACTCTGGCCGGTGCCCAGCACAATCATTCTGGACCGCCGCTACAGTCTCACCTGGCAGATAGGGCTGCATTATTTCAATACCAAAACAGTCAAAAAAAGCCGTCGTGGCAAACAGGTTGAAGGGGCTGAGGATGCCTTGTTTCCGGCCAGAGCCAATGTGAAGCATGCGGTGGCATTTATCGCCAAACCGCTGATGCGCTATCGCCTGCACCTGCATCAGGGTACCAATAACGTTAACCTCTCCACGCCTTCCATTTACTTGTATAAAGCGATGAAAAGGCTGGCCCGAAAGAGCCCGCTGGCGCAACAATACGATGCGCTGTTTGACAGTTATGTCGATCGCTTCCGGCTGCAACAGAAGATGACGGGGCTCGAGCGTTATCCCTTACATCCGGCAACAAGACAGTCACTTCGAAAACAGGCCCGCAGCTGGTCGCGGCAGATTAGCGACTGTGCTGAGGCGTTTTATCCCATTCTGCCTCTATTCATCCTGCATCAACTGATAAGCGATGATGTTGATGATCTGTCGCCGGTGTCATCGCAGCATTGTCCCAGCCCTGATAAGTCATTTACCAACGCAACACAGGCCTTTTATGCCTGGTACCGGAAACGGGTCGGTGGCGGCAGTGCTGCTGATGGGCTTGATGCCACCAAAAAGGTCGCTATTCTGGGAAGTGCGCTGGTCGCCGCCTTGCTCATTATTGACTTGAAAAGGGCCGGCATTGAGGTCGTGGCCTGCCTGGAGTCCAATGTCTCACGTCAGGGGGGAACATTACTGGGCGTACCGATTATTCCAATCCACGATTTGTCACAGCCCGACTCACCGATCCAGCAGGTGGTGTTGAGCTCTGAAAAAAATCAGGAAGCACAACTGACACAGTTAATTCATAAGTTGGCCTTTAAGCCGCCTGTCATTGTGTCATGGAAACAACTGGTGTTTGCGGAGGAGTAAAGTAATGAATAAGCTGACTTCATTCCAGACTGTGGCTTATCAGGCCCTTAGTCATTCATCCGGCACTTCGCACTATTTCAATGATACCGAGTTCTTTGATGAATTCTTTGCACTGGTGCTTGGCCCTGAGCAGGCGGTGGTGGATGTCGGCTTCAATATCGGTATTCAGGCGGAACTATACCTTCAACATACCAAGGGGCCGATTCTGGGGTTTGAG
Source organism: Methylophaga thalassica (assembly GCF_030159795.1). Lineage (NCBI taxonomy): Bacteria > Pseudomonadati > Pseudomonadota > Gammaproteobacteria > Thiotrichales > Piscirickettsiaceae > Methylophaga > Methylophaga thalassica. The sequence goes on from NZ_BSND01000013.1 coordinate 450,820, forward strand.
GCTTCAGCGGCGATCTATGAATTTGCCAGGTCCAAGTTTGCTGATGAGCCTCAAGTTGAGCTATACAACTACGCCGTTTCGAATCAAGAGGGCACTGCCGATTTTATAGAAACAGCAATCTGGGGTGCCGGCAGCCTGAAATATACCCGGGGCATGGCTCATTGCGGTGTTGGTGAGGATTATGTGGTCAAGACGGTCGATTTGGTGCGGCTGGATGAGATGCTGGCAGATCGTGACAATATCGGGCTGATCAAGCTGGATATTGAAGGGGCAGAGTTACTGGCACTTGATGGTGCCAGAGCGCTGCTCGCAAGAAACCGGCCTTATATCTTGATGGAATATTGTCATAATGCGCTCAGTTTCGAGCTCAATGGACAGGCGATTACAGCTGACACGCTGTATGACTTTGCCCGTGATATCGGCTACACGGTCTATAACATTTATGGCATTTGTCTCAGTAATAAAGCTGTCTGGAACACCTCAATACTCAAAGACACTGCAGATGTCTTTTTGATACCGGATGAGAAACATGATCATTGGACGACACAGTTGCTCCCAGTTTATCAGTACCGTATTTTCGACAAAATGTTGGCGGTCATCGAGAACGGATTGCCGTCACATCATCTCTGGCTGACCGCGCTGCCTTCACGGCTTTATGAGATTATCAACCATTCATGCGAGTCGGCGGCAAAACAACGTTTGCAACAGACATCCACTGAGCTCAAGCAGACACTGTCATCGCGTGATGAGATTTTCCACATCCAGAAGCTAAGCCGTCGTGCCGGTGTTTTACTGGCTTTGTTATTTGACGGTGCAATTGAGTCGGCCTATCAGCTGGGGGCGATGAAAAGTCTCACCGAAAAGCAACTGGATGAATTTGAGCAGCTGTTGAGTTAAGACTTTTTATCATTATAGGAATAGACACGTTTTGAATATCATTTTCGATCTTGATGGTACGCTGATTGATTCCTCACCGGCCATACTGGCAGCGTTAGAAATGGCGCTGGAAAAAAATAAGATAAAACCTAAATTGCCGATGACCCATAAACTCATCGGTCCTCCGTTAAACCAGTTATTACCAATATTGACTGGGCTTACGGATGAAAAAAAGCTGGCCAGTATCGCTGCTTCATTCAAAGCGGTTTACGATCATGACAGTTACCGCTCAAGCAGTGTTTATGATGGGATAGATGAGCTAATTCACGACTTGTACCATGACCAGCGGCAGCTTTTTATCGCGACCAACAAACGCGAAGTCCCGACCCGTAAGATCACTGAATATTTAGGTTGGCAGCAGATGATGACCGGTGTTTATTCGCTAGATAGCTTTATCGGTTTGGCGTCAAAAAAAGAACTGTTAGCAGAGATAATGTACAAATATAAACTTGATCCAAAACACACCGTCTATGTTGGCGATACCGATTCTGATTATCAGGCTGCTGTGGCTAATGATTTACACTATATTATGGTGCAATGGGGATATGGACAGTGTGATGATGCCAAGGTACCTCGTGCAAATAATGCGCAGCAGTTGGCCGTTCTGCTTAACCAGCCTTAATTCAATCATGGAGCGTCGTCCGACACAACTCTAGGGAGAAATGAATGATTAGGCAACCCAGCTTTTTTGAATGCATCAATCTACCTTTTTATATTTATGCACCCGATTTTTCGCAGAAGTCAGCGGGTATCCGAGCTCTGCATTATCTATGTCATGGTCTCAATGAAATGGGGCGAGAGGCCTATCTTGTCGGTACTGATATAGAAAGTGAAACGCTAAGAACCCCCCTACTCAGAAATAGTGATATTATTCGCCATGTTAAGGCGGGACTGATGCCAATCATGGTTTACCCTGAGGTGGTACGTGGTAATCCGCTATGTATGCCTTTTGTTGTTCGTTGGTGGTTGAACAAACCGGGCTATGTGGGAGGTGATGAAAACCTTTCTGCCAATGAGTTATTTTTTACCTACTCACAAGGTTTTGTGCCTGAAGGCATGGATGTTGATCTGCTGAATATTCCGCTCATCAATAACAGCCTGTTTCATAATGAAAACAATCCTCATGATAAACAGCGACGTGGTGCCTGTTATTACGCCCATAAATATCTGGCGAAAGGCGGGGTACTTACTGATCATGCCAAAGACGCAATCAGTCTCTGTCAGGATGTTTCACTGAGTCACCAGCAGATCGCAGATATTCTCCGCCGGTCTGAAGTCCTCTATTGCTATGAACCGACCTCAATGATTGGTGAGGCCCTATTATGTGGTTGTCCAGTGATAATGGTGGACTCTGAGTTTTTGCGCAATAACATGCGTGATCCGATACATGGTCCGGGTATCGCCTATTCGAGTGGGACTGATGCACTTGAGCAAGCCAAAGCCACAGTCGCGGAAGTACGTTATAACAACCAGCAATCGATCAATTACTGCTGGTGGCAAATGGATCAATTCCTTCGCAAAACTGCCCATGAGTTTGAATCAAAACTGGAAAGCGCCGACTGGCAGAATCTTGAATGGGTTCGAATTCTCTCAAAAATACTGAGTTCGAGAGAGACTGATTCAGACAGATTGTTGCAAACCTTGAATATAGATTATGGTCTTTGGGAGAAACAGCATCTGCTGACTGAAGCTAGGGCCAGCGTATTGGCAGAGCGTTTATCCACTGACTGGCAGCAAATACCTGGTATACACTTGATCATGGTGGTCAACGCCCATGAGCTTGATAGTCTTGCCTTAACTTTAAACTCGCTTGAACAACAACTCTATTCTGCCTGGGGGTTGACGATCATCAGTAATATTCCAGCTCCGGACGTCTTCAATTCTATTCCTGAGAATATCGAATGGCTTGAAATCGAGAGCTCAATTAATGAATCCATTGAAAGCGCCATTATGGCCTCAGGTTTAGATTGGATTATGCAGTTAATTCCCGGTGATAAATTAGCCCCACATGCTTTATTGAGCTTTGCTGACACAATTAACTTAGAGACTAAGGCACACTTTATTTACAGTGATGAGTTAGTCGATGAAGCTAAGGCCGATATCTGGTTTAAGCCAGAGTTTAGTCTTGATTATTTAAGGGCTTATTCATACTTAGGGCGTTCATTTATTGTAAGTAGGGAAGCCTTTGAACAGGTCGGTGGTTATTCAAACTTGGCTTATGTGCACACCACAGATATGGCATTTAAGGTGTATGAGCAGTATCAGCAACGAGCGTTTTCTCATATTCCAGATGTATTGCTTACCTCGATTCCATTAGATATCAATAAAGAGCAATTGACGGAAAATGAATGGTTGACCCGTCATGCGCATCTAAACAGGGTTGGTGTTTCTGCAACCATATCGAACCCCAAAAACAAGCCGCGATTCCAGACCGTCTATAGCACGAAAAACCAGCCAAAAGTGTCTATCATCATTGCTCATCATAATCATGTCTCCTACCTTGCACGTTGTTTGGAAGAGTTAGAGCTAAACACGACCTATATCAACTATGAAGTGGTCGTTGTAGATGTAATGAGTGATATCGAAGATCTCGAGGATGTGTATGCTGAGATGTCGGAAGCGTGGGGTGAACGTTTTGCAGCAACACGTTTTGATCAGAAAAATTACTCGGCAGCGATTAATCATGCAGTAAATATCGCTAGTGGTGATTATTTAGTGATCATCTCCTGTTTTGCGATGGCTGTGAATGGCAATTGGCTAAATGAAATGATGCCATTGATGACAAGAGAGGATGTTGGAGTTGTTGGCGCTCGTATCCTTGATGATGAAAACAAGATTATTCATGCCGGTGGTGTGTTCGGTATTACGGATGATGTGACTGGTCTATTCCAAGGGCTGGATATTACAGAGGCTGGTTATATGGAACGAGCGCATTGTATTCAGCAATATTCATCAGTTTCAGCAGCCTGTTTTGCTATTGAAAAACAGACTTTTATCGAAGCTGGCGGCCTGTGTGAAAACGCATTCTCAGATACGCGTTACTCGGTAATGGATTTATGCCTCACAATTCAGCAGCAGGGTAAAAAAGTTATCTGGTCGCCTTATGTCACATTATTTCAAGATAAAAAGCTGGCGATAGAAACAAACGGTGTTAATCCCTATAGTGATATAGATGAGTCAGTGTTAGCTGTTAAATGGGCTAATTCCTTCAGCAATGATCCTTTCTTCAATCCAAACCTGAGTTTGCGATCTACTTATTTTGCGCCTGAGGTCGAAATTCAACGACAATGGGATCCTCGATTTGACTTAAAAACTCGCATTGTAGTGTTTCCTCTTAATGGCTCTGGTACTGGTCAATATCGGATGATCGCACCAACGATGGCGTTGGCAAATCATGGTGATGTTGAGCTGACATGGATGCCTTTTCATGAGTTTAAAGAGCAACCTGTTTTACCCACCTTGCTAGAATTAGCGCGGTTAAAGCCGGATATATTGTATGTTCAGCAGATGCTTACAGATGTTGCCTTTGAGTTTCTACAAAAGGTTAAACAACACACTCAAATCAAAATTGTCTTTTCTTTGGATGATCTGGTCATAAACCTACCGAAAATGAGTGACAGAAAAAAACTGGTTTTCAGGGATATGCGTTCAAGACTGAGAAAAACGTTGGCAATATGTGATCATACAATAGTATCCACTAAGCCATTGGCTGATTTATGTCGTCAATATACTGATTATGTTACGGTCATACCTAATAGACTGGAATCACAAAGGTGGTTGACATTATCATTACCAGAAAAAACGGTCCATCAAAAACCACGAGTAGGTTGGGCTGGGGCTAATCAACATGCAGGTGATTTAGCGTTAATGACAGATGTGGTTAAATCTTTGGCAGATAAAGTGGATTGGATCTTCATGGGGATGTGTCCAATCGAACTCAGACCGTATGTAAAAGAGTTTCATCAATTTGTTTCCTTCAATCAATATCCGCAGGCTTTAGCAGATCTTGATTTAGATTTAGCTATCGCACCATTAGAGCAGCATCCTTTTAATGAGGCAAAAAGTAATTTGCGCTTACTTGAATATGGCATTATGGGGTGGCCTGTCATTGCAAGTGATATGTACCCATATCAGCAATATGGGGCACCGGTAACTTTAATACCTAATGAAAGCGATATCTGGATAGAGACAATCCTTGCCGCCTTAGCTGAACCGGAGAAAATTGCCGCTCAAGGTCGGCAGCTACAAAACTGGGTACGTCAAAAATTTATCCTTGAAGATCATTTAGATGACTGGTTAAAAGTATTTAAATCTATATAAAACAATTGCTTATGTTTTTTTTCTGTTGATTTAAAAAAACTGGTACGCAAACTGCTTTACTCCCATCAAGTCTGGTAACCCTTTGTGGTTACAGGCAAATAATATTTGAAATGGGAGAATTCAAATGCCATTAATCGTAAATACTAACCTTGCGTCGCTTAATGCGCAGCGGAACTTAACTAAATCGCAAGGTGATTTGAACACTGCATTACAACGTTTATCTTCTGGCCTTCGCGTGAACAGTGCCAAAGATGATGCTGCAGGCCTTTATACAGCAGAGCAAATGACCGCCGATATTCGCGGTGCCAATCAAGCGGCAAGAAATGCTGCTGACGGTATCTCATTTGCTCAGGTTGCTGAAGGTGCCCTGGCTGAAATTACTAATAACCTGCAACGTATTCGTGAAATAGCAGTGCAGTCTGCCAACGGCACAGTCACAGATAGAAATGGTTTGCAGGCTGAGGTTACTCAGCTACAGGATGAAAATACCCGAATAATCAACACGACCCAATTTAATGGCCAGCTAGTTTTATCAGGCTTGTCACTGACATTTCAGGTCGGTGCTGATGCCGTTGATACCGTTACCGTTACTGCCACTGCTGCCACTACTACGACGGTAGATGTCTCAACATCAGCAGATGCTTCGACAGCATTGGGTACATTGGATACTGATATTAATAGTCTTAGCCAATTACGCGCCACGTTCGGTGCAATACAAAACCGTTTTGAAGCCGTTATCTCTAATTTACAAAGCTTATCAGAAAATACCAGTGCTGCTCGAAGCCGGATTATGGATGCTGATTTTGCTGAAGAAACGGCTAAATTAACGCGAGCTCAAATTCTACAGCAAGCTGGTACGTCCATCCTCGCACAGGCAAATACATTGCCTCAGAATGCTCTGTCCTTATTGCAGTGATAACCGATAATGTTACTTTTCCTTAGCAAAGAACAGAAGCTTGGGATGTCAAGATAGAAAGTTAAAGTGGAAAATGGATTTTCCACATTCAGTTAGTGAGCACGGATGAAAGGGAGTTTTATCGGTGATAAGTAAATATCATCAATTAAAAAGGAATTTATGATGAAAAAGTTTTTATTGAAACTATCTTGTGCAATATTATTTGTATTGACTACAACGACTGTAAGTGCAGCTAGCATTCTAATTAATAGCGATGGAAAACTTGCTGGAATCAAGGGGATAAACGTTAGTGGCTTCGGACTTTATGATGTTACATTCAATGACGTTTTTGATTACTCGCTTGGTGGTAACTCATACGGTTTCGTAACTGCAGCTGCAAACGCTCTATACGCTGCTTTCAATGGTGATGGTCTTCTTGCTGATACAGTTTATGACCAAAGTCCAGAGCTGGTTGAGGGATGTGAAGGAACTGTATCGTGTGAGTTGACTACAGCCTATGTTCATACTAGTGGGTTTGATACCGGATCTTATTATTTTTTCAGAAATACAGAACGCTTTGAGTTTGAACAAGAAGGTGTTGGGTATGGACAAGGAAATTTATACCCACAAGCAAGTAGAACTTTTGCAGTTTGGTCTGAATCTTCACTCATCGCAACTCCAATACCAAGTGCAGCACTTTTATTCGCCCCAGCATTATTAGGGGCTATAAACCTCCGCAGAAAATGTAAACTCACTACTAGTGACGAACAGAATATTTCCATGTAAGTGGAATTCAGATATCGATCAATATCAAAATGTGAACTGGGTCAGACTTTCGCAAAGTCTGACCTATTTTTTTGTAAATTGTCTTAAAGAAAATCTCACTCCCTGCCGCTAATGTTTTCGGAGGCGGTAAAAACTAGAAAATTCATAGTTTGTCCGCCATGTATAAAGCGAGCTTAGCTCGACCCTATGAGGGAGTAAATCTCATGGCATTAGTCGTTAACACAAACATTGCATCATTAAATGCACAACGTAACTTAAGTAAATCTCAAGATACTCTGAATACATCATTACAACGTTTATCGTCTGGCTTGCGTATTAATAGCGCGAAAGATGATGCTGCTGGACTATACACCGCTCAGCAAATGACAGCGGATATCCGTGGCGCAAATCAGGCGGCTCGTAACGCTGCGGATGGTATTTCATTGGCTCAGGTTGCTGAAGGTGGCCTTGCTGAAATCAGTAATAACCTGCAACGGATTCGTGAAATCGCAGTGCAATCTGCTAACGGTACTGTAACAGATCGTACAGGTCTATCTGCTGAGGTGACACAGCTTGAAGCTGAAAATACTCGTATTATTGAGTCATTACAGTTTAACGGTACTGATTTACTAGGTGGTTCTGGTAGTACTGATTTATCTCTGAGCATTCAGGTCGGACAAGATGCTGGTGATACTGTGAGTATTAGCGCAACAGCATTAAGCTTGACTACCGCTGCCGTAGATACCTCAGCAAATGCATCGACTTCTCTTGGAACGTTGGATACTGACATCAACACAGTGAGTCAATTGCGTGCGACATTTGGTGCTATTCAAAACCGTTTTGAGGCAGTTATTTCAAATATCAACAGCTTTTCAGAAAACACCACTGCTGCCCGTAGCCGGATCGTTGATGCCGACTTTGCTGCTGAAACTGCAAACCTTACCAAAGCACAGATTCTGCAACAGGCCGGTGTATCCATCGTATCACAAGCTAACGTTATTCCGCAGTCAGCGTTATCACTGCTGGGATAATAACAAAAGGATGAAACGCATAGGCCTGGTGAGTAAACTACTCCCCAGGCTTTATGCCGTTTATAAAAGATTAGGAGGAAGACAATGGCTAATAATGATCTGTTAGTGCAATCTGCCCTTCAATCAGTGCAAAACAATGTTACTAGTCAGTCTAAACCGGTTACGCAATCTGTTCAGACTGAGACTGTTACTGAATTATCTGCTCAATCTCAAGTGATTCGACAATCATCAGATGAGCAGAACAACCAGCAACAACAGCGTACAGAAGCTTTGCGTGATAAGGTTGCTCAACTAAATGATTATATGCAGAACATGAACCGGAACCTGCAGTTTAGTGTCGATGATACTAGCGGGGATACGGTGATTAAAGTGATTGACTCTGAAACAGAAGAAGTCGTCAGACAAATTCCATCGGAAGAGATTTTAGAGGCGAGACATGCTATTGAAAAATATCGTGGCATTTTATTAGAAACAAAAGCTTGATTGGCTCAAAACTTGCTGCAAATTTGTAATCAAGTTTAAGCGGAGAATTGACATGGCTACAATTTCATCATTAGGGGTAGGAACAGGGCTCGACCTTGAGAGTATCGTCACTGGCTTGATGGATATTGAGCGTCAACCACTTGATAGGCTTGAGAGTAAGCAATCTACCATTAATGCTCAGATTAGTGCGTATGGCTCCTTTAAAAGTAAATTGTCGACTTTTCAGTCGGCAATGGAGTCGTTAAGTAGTGCTTCTAGTTTTAAAGTATTTCAAGCCAATTCTCAAGATGAAGATTTATTTACTGCGACGGCTACCAGTACTGCCGCTACTGGTTCATACAATATTGATGTCACGCAAATAGCGACACGAGATAAATTAGCGTCATCTGCTTTTACTGATTACAACACGACTGTGGGAGAAGGTACGCTCACGATAAGTGTCGGTTCTGAAAGTTTTGACGTGACTATTGATTCGAGCAATAGTTCGCTGGCTCAGATTCGTACAGCTATCAATAATGCGTCCGAAAATACTGGTGTGACGGCATCAATTATTACAGACGATAGTGGTGCTCGTCTTGTGCTGACATCAAACGAAACCGGAACAGATAATGCGATCAGTGTTTCTGTGAGTGGTGACAGTGATGGGAATGACTCTGATGCATCAGGGCTTTCTGCTTTCGTTTACAGTTCGGGGGGAACACAAAATCTTTCTTCGATTTCTTCAGCGAAAGATGCGATTGTAAGTATTGATGGATTTACTGTCACTAGTAGCTCAAATTCGATTGCTAATGCTATTGATGGTGTCACGTTGAATGTCAAAGATGTCGGTAGTTCTACATTAGATATTACCCGTGATGATGATGCGATTTTGGAATCAGTTAATGAGTTTGCATCGGCATATAATGCATTAATGACAGAAATTAAATCTCAACGTAATGGCCAGTTAGAAGCCGATAGCACACTGCTAACGATCGAAAGTCAGGTACGTGATGTATTTAATTCTGGTGCCAGTATTACCGGGTCGAGTTTTAGTTATCTGATTCAAGCGGGGATTTCTATCAATAAAGAAGGGGTGATGACGGTAGATGAAGATAAAGTGAATGAAGTATTAAGCTCAGACTTCACTTCATTTGCTAATTTGTTTTCAGCTGAAGGTGAAGGTTTTGCTAATCGTTTAGAATCATTAGCCGATTCATGGTTACAGACCGATGGCCTTATTGACTCAAAGGAAGAAGGACTCAATGCACGTTTAACTTCGCTTGACAGGCAAAAAGAGCAGATGGAAGCCCGTCTTGAAATGACGGAAACACGTCTGCGTGCACAGTATTCAGCGATGGACACATTGGTTAGTAATTTACAATCACAAGGTGATTATTTGATTTCACAATTATCCTCCATGAATTCAAATTAAGTAGAATGATTCACTAGTGTTAAGGACTGGAGTATGCAGGTAATGGTCAATAAAAAAGCGATGGAAGGTTATGGCCGAGGTGCCATTGAGTCTGAAGTAAATTATGCCTCACCCTATCGAATTATTCAGATGTTGATGGAAGGTGCGCTGGCGAGGGTCGCTACTGCAAAAGGCTGTATTGCGCGTAATGAAATTGCTGAAAAAGGACATCAGATTTCATGGTGCATTCGTATTGTTGAAGGATTAAAGACCAGTTTGGATGCTGAAAAGGGCGGGGAGATCGCTGCCAATTTAGATGCATTATATGACTATATAACGCGCCGGTTACTTGAAGCGAATGTCAGCAATGATATAACGATTCTTGATGAAGTCACCAAGTTACTTGAAGAAATCAAAGCGGGCTGGGATGGAATACCCCCAGAGTTTCATTAGTTATGAATGCCATAGCCCAGTTACAGGAAGCTTTAAGGCTAACAGAGTCAATGCTCTCAGCTGTAGAAAATGAAAAGTGGTCTGAGATTTCCGGATTAGTACACAAGCGTGGTCAAATATTAGCCGAAGTTTTCCCTTTAGATAACTCAGTGAACCAGTCTGAAGCGAGCCCTGTTATTGAAAAAATAATACAAATCAATCAAACGATCGAACGTCACTGCGTTGATGCCCGTCAGTCAATTCAAGTAGAACTCAGCCAGTTCAATAAAAACAAAAAAGTGGCAGCAGCTTACCAATCGAGTTAATTGATTTGTAACGTGTATGATTTTTCTACCGTCATATTTTTGACAATGACTCCCAGAAAATGATTAACTCCAGTTATCTATGGTTTATAGCCAGTTCAAAACAAAGTGACAAGATGGAGTTGATATGAGTGTAAATAATGTATTGGTCGTAGAAAGTGATAATGACCGATGCGAGATGTTAAGCACACTCATCGAGTTTATAAATTGCCAACCTGTTGTAATTCGTGAACCTGAACTATGGTTTGAACATGCCGATGCGTTGGATGATGTGGTCATGGCCATTGTCGGAGACTGCGGTGGTCAGAATCAAACTAAACAGTTACTGAGAGAACTCGTTAATCATCAAGCCCGTGTACCAGTCTTCACTCTTGAGTCTGTTGAGGGTGAATCAATAAGCTTTCCCGGTACAATCGGTTCTATTCGTTATCCGATAAAATACCCTCAATTAAGCAATGCTCTGCAACAGGCCACCATTTACCGTGGGCTGACGACTGAAGCGACAGCTGGTACAAATTTGTTCAGATCACTTGTTGGCAATAGCCGTATGATCAAGAATGTACAGCGGATGATTGACCAAGTGTCAGATTCGGAAGCAAATGTATTAATTCTTGGTGAGTCTGGAACTGGTAAAGAAGTCGTTGCTCGTAATTTGCATCACTTTTCATCCAGAAGAGACAAACCTTTTGTGCCGGTAAACTGTGGCGCGATCCCTGGAGAATTATTAGAGAGTGAGTTATTCGGTCATGAGAAAGGCGCCTTTACCGGGGCAATAACATCAAGAAAAGGGCGCTTTGAAATGGCTGAGGGCGGCACCTTATTTCTGGATGAAATAGGTGATATGCCATTACCTATGCAGGTAAAGCTGCTTCGTGTGTTACAAGAGCGAACCTATGAAAAAGTGGGAAGCAATAAAACACAAACAGCCAACGTGCGTGTGATCGCTGCAACACATCGTAATCTTGAAGAGCATATTGCTGATGGGCGTTTCCGTGAAGATTTATTTTATCGTCTCAATGTTTTCCCGATTGAAATGCCGGCATTACGCGATAGGCCCGAGGATATACCTTTACTTATCAATGAATTGATTAAACGTATTGAGCATGAGAACAGAGGTACAATCCATCTTACTCCTGCTGCCATTACCTCCTTGTGTCGCTATCCCTGGCCTGGCAATGTACGTGAATTAGCCAATGTCGTTGAACGTTTAGTTATTCTCTATCCTTATGGGACGGTGGATTTTGATGATCTACCTGATAAATACCGGTTGGAAGGGGATGACCTCCCAGAAGAAATCACAGCGATCATCACCGCTAGTCCGAAACAAGATATACCAAGAAATATGCCTGAGGTCAGTATTGAGGATAAACAGCCGTCTAAGCTATCTTCTCAAACAGATAGCCTGCATAGCCTCTCAGATGACATGGTGCTGCCAGAGGATGGGATTGACCTGAAAGAGCACCTGGCAAACCTCGAGTATTTATTGATTAAACAAGCGATAGATGATGCTGAAGGTGTGGTTGCCCACGCGGCTAATAAATTAAAAATGCGAAGAACTACCTTGGTAGAAAAAATGCGTAAATACGGTATCCAGAGAGATACGGAATAGTGTTATTGCTGAATGTCGGACTTTTGACGTTTATTTGTTTAACTTATTGATAATTAATTAGATTTAATTTGGGCATGGTAATTGCTCAAGCTCTAATACGATGCAATAGTGCATGTAGGAGCAAGAAACATGAATCTGAAATTATCGGTGGGTGATGATTTACAAAAATCGCATTACCAAAAACAACCCTTTTCAAGAGACATTGATCTCAGCACTATTTCTAATGTCAGCCATATATCGGCTGAACAGACTAAAAAAGTCTCATCTCAGGCTGACCAATTAGCAAATCGCCATAGTCGTTTACTCGCGGTTCTTCCTGCTGGTGTCGTTGTATTGGATGGCTCTGGCTTTATTCAGGAAGCGAACGAAGCGGCTGTATCCTTACTAGGCGAACCGCTCTCAGGTGAACGCTGGGTCAATGTGATTGAACGCACTTTTGATCCCAAGCCCAGCGATGGTCACGATGTTTCACTGAAAGATGGCCGTTTAGTTCATATCTCAACCAACCCGCTGGGTCATGAACCGGGACAAATCATTTTATTGCAGGATGTGACTGATACTCGAACTTTACAAAGCAAAGTGTCACATTTACAGCGACTATCCACCATTGGCGAAGTCACTGCAAGACTTGCTCATCAAATCAGAACGCCATTATCTTCTGCGATGCTTTATCTGTCTCCATTACTCAAAGAAGGGGCTGACGAACAAGTAAAACAGCGGTTTGCATCACGGGTGAAAGAGAGCCTCTCTCATATGGAGCAATTGATTCGTGATCTCTTATCTTTTTCACGTGGAAATATGGCTGCCCCCTCACCAGTAGCTCTGCAAGAGTTATTGAGCCAACTTGAGCAGCAGTTCTCCGCTCAAAATGATGTGGAAAGCAGTGATGTCAGACTGACCATTTCGAATCATGTTAATGATGGCTATATCTATGGCAGCCAATCTGCATTAATTAGTGCAATTACTAATCTTCTTAACAATGCACGTCAGGCATGTGAGCCGCATGGACATATTGAAGTAAAAGCAGATTACGCCATCAACGAAGACGATGAGCAATGTATCAGCATTAGCGTTAATGATAATGGTGAGGGCATGTCTGCTTCAGTGCTGAACCAGGTACTGACTCCCTTTTATACCACTCGTTCGAATGGCACAGGCCTCGGTTTGGCTGTCGTTCAGTCAATAGTGAAGGCCCATAGAGGTCACTTAACAATTGAAAGCGAGCCTAAAAAAGGCAGTTCGGTGACCATGTTTTTCCCTCTTTATACATCATCAAGTTCATCATCAGATGAAGTCACGCAGGAGGTTGCGTTATGAATCCATCTAATATTTTAGTGGTTGAGGACGATGCGAATCTTCGTAGAGCATTATGTGACACACTTGAGTTAGCAGGATACCGTGTGACCGGAATGGAGCATGGGCAATCAGCATTAGATAAAATCGCCAGTGAACCTGTCGGTTTATTGTTAAGCGACTTGCAAATGTCACCTATGGATGGGCATACCTTATTAAAGCGGGCAAAAGCCATGATGCCGGATTTACCCGTGGTCATGATGACAGCTTATGGCACCGTACAAAGTGCAGTAGATGCTATGCATCAAGGCGCTTCTGACTATCTATTAAAGCCATTCGAAGCAGATGAGTTATTGCAGCGGGTGCAACGCTATATTAGTGATCTTGGAACAGAAGAAGATGATATGGTGGCTCACGCTCAGGCATCTAAAGAGCTGCAAGCTATCGCCAAACGGGTGGCGGACAGTGATGCTACGGTCTTAATTAACGGGGAAAGTGGCACAGGTAAAGAAGTACTAGCCCGTTATCTTCATATACATTCAGCAAGAGCTTCTGCCCCCTTTGTTGCCATCAACTGCGCCGCTATCCCTGAAAATATGCTGGAAGCCACCTTGTTTGGTTATGAAAAAGGGGCCTTTACCGGTGCCAGTCAAGCCTATGCTGGTAAATTTGAGCAAGCAAACCATGGCACGATTTTGTTAGATGAAATTTCAGAAATGGATTTATCTCTGCAAGCGAAGTTATTGCGTGTATTACAGGAACGTGAAGTTGAACGGATTGGTGGTAGAAAAGTTATCCCACTTGATGTCCGGGTACTCGCCACTACCAACAGAACATTACGCGATGAGGTAAAAGCGGGTCGTTTTCGAGAAGACTTATTTTATCGTCTTAATGTGTTCCCACTTGAAATTTCACCACTTAGAAAACGTATAGATGACATTTTGCCACTATCTAATCGATTACTGGCTCGCCATGCCAGTCACAGTCGACGCGTAGCGCCCTTGTTGGACGAGGCAGCACAATCCCGATTGTTGTCTCACTCATGGCCAGGCAATGTCCGTGAATTGGATAATGTGCTTCAGCGTGCCTTAATACTGCAATCAGGCCAGTCAATTACGGCGAAAGATATTATCTTCGAGGCAGTCTCTGGTCAGGAGTTGGATCATACTACGGTGGAATCAGACGTTTTGCCTGTTCAGGGAGATAATAAGCCCGTGCTAGAAGGTTATGATCTTCGTTCACAGGAGCAGCGTCATATTCTCGACATGCTGGAAAAATATCAAGGTAGCCGAAGACTTACAGCTAAAGAGCTGGGAATCAGTGAACGGACTTTACGCTATAAGATTGCCAAATTCCGTGAGCAGGGGGTGGAAATCCCGGAAAAACTTGGCAAGAAGTCTGCATAGAGCAACTAACAGCGTCATTTTTTAAGCGGAGTTCAGAGAATCATGATCAAAGCTATCGATCCGAATCAATTACTTACCCAAATGCGAGCTTTGCAAGCCCAGGCATCACCTGCAACTCAACCACTTTCTGCCGATAATGCTGAAAGCAATGGTCGGGTTGATTTTGGCAATGTGATGAAACAAGCGATAGGTGAAGTCAATAATTTACAAAAAACATCCGGCGACTTAAAAACGTCGTTTGAACTTGGCGATCCGAATGTCAACCTGGCTGACGTCATGATTGCATCAGAAAAAGCCAGTGTGGCTTTTGAAGCTACCTTACAAGTCAGAAACAAGCTGATTGAGGCTTATCAAGAAGTTATGCGTATGTCGATTTAGTCGGCGAACATTTCTGAGTAGAGACAATATATGGAAAACGCACCTGCTACTACCGGCCCTCAAGCTAATATGCCGGCAGCCCGACCAACGACGGCTTTGGGCGCCATGCAAGCTAATATTTCACGACAACCTGTAGTTAAGCAGGTTCTATTTTTATTAGCTATTGCTGCCAGTATTGCTGTCGGTGGTTATGTGCTGATGTGGTCACAAACGCCGTCTTATCAAGTGCTGTTTGGCAATATGGCGCCGGCGGAGTCTTCTGAAGTTGTCGATGTTTTGCAGCAAATGAATGTGGATTACAAATTAGATCCAACCACCGGGGCGGTGTTAGTACCGGCGGCTGACCTGCAGACGTTGCGTATGAAGTTGGCTGCAGAAGGGTTGCCCAGAAGTGCGGCATTAGGCATGGAAATGCTTAATCAGGATCAGGGTTTTGGTACCAGCCAGTTTATTGAGCGGGCTCGTTATCAACGTGCCATGGAAGAAGAGTTATCCCGCTCTATCGCTGAACTGAATAATGTCAGAAGTGCGCGTGTGCATTTAGCGATTCCCAAACAGTCTGTTTTTGTGCGTGATCGTAAAGATCCCACCGCCTCCGTTGTAGTACATCTATATGCAGGCAGAACACTGGATCAATCTCAGGTCGCTGCCATCACACATATGGTCGCATCCAGTGTGCCAGATATGAAAAATGCCGATGTGACGATTGTTGACCAGCGCGGTAATTTGTTAACGCAACCAGAACGGGCTGCCGGTGTTGCGATGAGTGATACTCAGCTTGAATATACCCGTAAAGTTGAGCAGATCTATATTGACCGTATCGAGAATATTCTGTCTCCCATTGTCGGGATGAGCGGTGTTCGTGCTCAAGTCGTTGCAGATATTGACTTTACAATGTCTGAACAAACGCATGAAAGTTATAATCCAGATATGACAGCCGTCAGAAGTGAACAGCTTCAGGAAGAAGAACGTGTTGGCAATGGTGGCCCGTTTGGTGTGCCAGGAGCGCTCAGTAATCAACCACCTGGTGGTGGTGTTGCACCGGAACAAACGGCCCCAGATAATGCGGCAAATGGTGAAGAGGCAACAACGACAACCACAACACCTGGTTCAAGCAGAAAAAGTACAACACGTAATTTTGAACTAGACAGAACGATCAGCCATACCCGCATGGCGCCGGGCAATGTTAGAAAGTTAAGCGTGGCTGTACTCGTTGATGAAAAACGCAGCGTTGATGCGGAAGGCAATGTGACCTCTCAGCCGCTGTCAGAGTCAGAAATGACACGCATTAACGCGCTGGTGATGGATGCCATTGGGTTTAGTAAAGCACGTGGCGACAGTTTAAATGTAGTGAATGCCCCATTCATGGCTCCTGAAGCGGTTGAAGCCTTGCCAGAAAAACCTATCTGGGAAGAACCTTGGGTTTGGAATTTAGCAAAACAAGTCGGTGGTGCACTGGTGGTTCTGTTCCTTATCTTTGGTGTGATCCGTCCTGCATTCAGAGATATGACCAAAGTGCCTGTCTCTGAAAATGATGACGAAAACTTATCGCCGGAAGAAGTTTTAGCCAGAAGTAGCAAGAGTGGTGAAGAGATTGCTAAACTGACCACTGGTTCGGAGAAGATGGAAGAACAACTATCTAATGTCCGAAGTTTAGTGCAACAAGACCCTGCGCTCGTAGCGCAAGTAGTCAAAAACTGGACGGCGGGTGATGCCTAATGGCAGAAGAAGTCAGAAAACTAACAGGCACGGAAAAAGCAGCTGTTTTTCTTCGCTCTATAGGTGAAGAGGAAGCGGCAGCAATACTCAAGCATATGGGGCCGAAAGAGGTACAGAAAGTCGGTCAGGCCATGGCGACGTTACAAAACGTGACGCGCGAAGAAGTCCAATCAGTCTTAAACAGTTTTGTGACCACTGTCGAACAAGAAACTGGCCTTGGTATTGGTTCTCATGATTATGTTCGTAAAATGCTGGTGGGTGCATTAGGTGAAGACCGTGCTGGCAGTTTATTAGATCGTATTTTATCTGGCAGTAACACCAATGGTCTGGAACAGCTCAAATGGATGGATGCCAGAGGGATTTATGAAATCATTCGTCTTGAGCATCCGCAGATCATTGCCATTGTATGTTCTTTTCTGGATGCGGATCAGGCAGCGGGTGTCTTGTCTTTATTTCCTGCAAGGGATCAGGCGAATGTGATATTGCGTATTGCCACGCTTGATGGTGTTCAGCCTTCTGCGTTGACAGAGCTCAATGAGATTCTGGAAAAACAATTCAGTGGTGCAGCAGGCGCACAATCAACGATGGTGGGAGGTCTGAAAACAGCGGCAGATATCCTTAACTTTGTTGATGGTACTTCTGAAGCGGCCATCATGGAAAAAATCAAAGAGAGCGAGCCCGATCTTGGACAAAACATCGAAGATCTTATGTTTGTCTTTGAAAATCTTATCGATGTCGATGATCGTGGCATGCAAACATTGATGCGTGAAATTCAGACTGATCAATTGCAGCTGGCACTAAAAGGTGCTGATGACGCATTGAAAGAGAAATTCCTACGCAATATGTCACAACGTGCAGGTGAAATGATGCGTGATGATTTAGAAGCGATGGGGCCTGTTCGTTTAAGCGATGTAGAAGCAGCGCAAAAAGCCATTCTTGCTACAGCACGAAGCTTGTCTGATAAAGGCGAAATTATGCTAGGCGGAGGTGCAGGTGATGACTTCGTCTGATGACACGCTTGTTACCAAACAAGCTGATGTCTTATCTGCGGATGAAATTGCTGATGCTATAAAACGCTGGGAAGCGCCAAGAATGGTGGCGGTCACGGATGTGGATGATAAGGATGCTCCGCAAGTGCTTGATGTGAAAGCCATTGAGGCATTACAACAACAAGCACAGGAAGAAGGCTACAAAGTTGGCTATGAAGAAGGCCACCAGGCTGGTTTTGCCGATGGTCAGCAAGCAGGACTGAAAGATATTCAGTTGCAAGTCGAAAAGCTTCAGCAGATGCTTAATACCTTACAACAGCCACTGACAGAATTGGATGAGATTCTGGAAAAAGATTTAGTTAACCTGGCTATTACCATGACGCGGCAGCTAGTTCGCCGGGAGTTAAAGCATCAACCAGAACACGTTATTGGCGCAATGCGAGCGGCGCTTGAAGCCTTACCGATCAGTGATCGTCAACTCAAAATTTATGTTCATCCTGACGATCTGCATATCATCCAGAAAGGGTTATCTTTAGAACACGATTCAGACAAATACCAATGGATAGAAGATCCTTTACTCACTCGTGGTGGTCTGCGCTTAGAAACCCCTGATACCAGCGTCGACGCCACGGTTGAGTCCAGGCTGAACAGCATCATCAATAAAGTGCTTGGTGATGAAAGAGATGCTGACAATGAGCAATATTGAGCGTCAGTCCCGATTACAAAATAAGTTGATGCAATATCAACAACGATTGGATTCGGATGATGAGCAGAGTGTTTTAATTGAAGGACGTTTGACCAGGATGGTTGGATTAACGCTCGAAGCCGTTGGCTTTCAGGTGCCCATTGGCAGCCGCTGTGAGATTATTGGCAAAGGACAAAAGCCCATCGAAGCAGAAGTGGTCGGATTTTCAGGTGAAACGACCTTTTTGATGCCCACAGGCGATATGCGTGGATTAGTGCCTAACGCTAAAGTCAGACCTGTACGAAGTGATTCACAAGTACCTGTAGGTGAAGCCATGCTGGGCCGGGTAGTGGATGGTGCAGGTAAACCACTCGATGGTAAAGGTCCTTTAAGAGTTCATGACAAGGTGCCTTTACACGGTGAACCGGTTAATCCGTTGGCGCGATCGCCTATTCGTCAACACCTCGATGTTGGGGTACAGAGTATTAATGCCTTGCTTAGTATTGGCCGAGGTCAACGTATGGGGCTGTTTGCAGGGAGTGGTGTTGGTAAAAGTGTGTTGTTAGGTATGATGACACGATTTACTGAGGCCGATGTTATCGTAGTTGGCTTGATTGGTGAACGTGGCCGAGAAGTAAAAGAGTTTATTGAAGATATTCTCGGTGAACAAGGCATGGCAAGATCCGTTGTTGTCGCTTCACCCGCTGACCATTCCCCCTTAATGCGACTGCATGGTGCCATGCTGGCAACCAGCATTGCTGAATACTTCCGGGATCAAGGTAAACAGGTTTTATTATTAATGGATTCCTTGACTCGTTTTGCTCAGGCGCAGCGTGAAATTGCCTTGGCGATTGGTGAGCCACCCGCAACGAAAGGCTATCCACCATCAGTATTCTCATTATTACCACAATTGGTTGAACGCGCTGGCAATGGAGCTGTTGACGGTGGAGCTATTACGGCTATCTATACGGTATTAACGGAAGGTGACGATCAGCAGGATCCTGTGGCAGACGCGGCTCGGGCCATATTAGATGGGCATATTGTTTTATCTAGGCAGCTAGCCGAGTCTGGGCACTACCCAGCGATTGACGTAGAAGCATCAATAAGTCGTGTCATGCCTCATATTGTAAGTGAAGAACACTTAAAACAAGCACAGCAATTCAAGCAGATTTACTCAACTTATAGACAAAACCAAGATCTTATTAGTGTAGGCGCCTATAGTAAGGGTAGTGATCCTGCCATTGATGAATCCATTGCCATGTTCCCAGCGTTAAGGCAATTGTTGAGACAAGGCATGAATGAAGCGGTTAACTGGCAACAAAGTGATCAGCGATTGAAGCAAGTACTTGAGTTAAGAAATCAATTACAAAACCAACAGCAGAATGTGGCACAGACACCGATGCTAATGGATGGTAATACTCGCCGTTTTTAATATTATTGCTCAGCGTGGAGTTGATAAATGAGTCGTAGTCGAAAACTTGATCCTGTTATCGAAATGGCTCGGAAAGCAACAGAGTCCGAGTTACAAAAACTTGGTCAACAAAATGCCTTACTTCAACAGGAGCAATTCCAGTTGGATGATCTCCTTCAATATCGGGCCGAGTATCTCTCGCGCTTTCGACAAGCAGATCCCATGGTGATGACTGCAAAAAAAGCACTCGATCTGAGAAGCTTTTTAGCTAAATTAGACCAAGCTATTCTTAGTCAGGAATCACAAGTCAAATCAGCCAATGAAAAAGTCCAGCGTCAGCAAAAAATGTGGTTGCAGGCCAGAAATAAGGAGCAGGCTATTGATGCCTTAATGGCACGGTATGAAGCCACAGAGCTCAAAAAACAATTAAAAAGAGAACAAGTCGAAACGGATGAGCATACAAACGGTGTATGGCTGAGAAACCGAAATAAATAAAATGAATACCTAATTTTCAATAGTTGCAAAATTAAGATAATTTTTTTTGAAAAGAGGCCGATACCAGTAAAACATGTAAAAGGCATAGTGAAGATGAATCAGCCAAGATAAAGCTGAGACGCTATAGCCGAGGGAAATAGAAGGAATAGAAAAATGGCTGACTCGATTTCCGAAATAAACTGTGCTGAATCGGTCACGATCGCACAGGTTGCAGATATATATGCGCAGCTGTTAATGGCGATGGCTGAAGGCCAGGCTATTCAAATTAATTTAGGTCAAATTGAACGTATCGATACAGCGGTCATTCAACTTTTCTATGCGTTCTATCGTGATGCTCAACTTCAGGGGCTGGTTGTCATTTGGTCAAATCCCAGTCAACTTTTTTGTGATGCTGTCGATAGATTGGGTATCAAAGCATTTTACGCACAATAAAATATAAAAAACTAATATTAAAGAAGGAGCTTTTTTGTTATGGCTAATATTCTCGCAGTCGATGATTCTGCCTCAATGCGGCAAATGGTCACCTTCACTTTGCAAGGTGCCGGACATAAAGTCACCGTAGCAGATGATGGTAAACAGGCCCTGGATATAGCTCAAAAACAGTCTTTTGATTTGGTCATTACTGACGTCAATATGCCGGTAATGGATGGCTTGACTTTAACCCGTCAATTACGCCAATTATCCACGTTTAAGTTTATTCCTATACTCGTACTAACAACTGAAGCCGGACCAGAAAAGAAACAAGAGGGACGTGCTGCTGGTGCAACAGGCTGGCTGATTAAACCGTTTAATCCTGAACAGCTGTTAGCAACGGTGAAAAAAGTCTTGGGTTAATCATATGAGCATCGACGTCTCCCAGTTTCATAGCATATTCTTCGAAGAAAGCTTCGAAGGTCTCGATATTATGGAAAGTGGCTTGCTTAGCATGTCGCAGGGAGAAATCGATGATGATACGGTCAATGGTATCTTTCGTGCCGCACATTCCATCAAAGGAGGGGCTGGCACCTTTGGCTTTAGCAATATTTCTGAGTTTACACATGGATTAGAGACCCTCCTTGATCAAATTCGTAATGGCGAACGCGAAGCAACGGATGATGTGATTGAAACATTACTTTCAGCTGTAGATACACTACGTGAAATGTTAACAGCTGTTCAAGATAGTTCAGAGGTAGATACAGAAAAAGTCAAACAAGTATCGAAGGCGCTTGAGCAAATTTTACTAGGTTCAACGTCTGATGATGTCGACAAGGTAATGGATGAGGTTTCTGATGCGGATGTGAGCGCATCAGAGCCATTAACTCAAACGTGGCTGATTAAGTTCAAACCTCTATCTCATATGCTCCAGACGGGAAATGAACCTATTCGGATGTTCCGTGAATTAGCGGAGTTGGGGGCGTTATCTGTTGAGGTGAATGAGGAGGAGCTACCTCCGTTTACCGATCTTGATCCTGAAATCTGTTATTTGAGTTGGCAACTGACTTTATCGGGTGACGTTGATGAAGCAGCGATAAACGAAGTCTTTGAGTGGGTGGATGGTGATTGTGAGCTCAGTATTGAGCGGCTTGAACAAAATGTGCCTGATATCGAGCCTGCTCTGTCGGCACATGAATCTGAACAGATTGATATCCATGAGCCCATGATTCCTCCTAGTTCACTGACGGAGGGTGAAACAGTCGAACCCGAAGTTCCATCGCCAAGTGCAACTGAAGCCCAACTCAAAACATCAGCTAAGATTGATCATCTCACACCGAAAAAAAATGAAGTTTCGCCTAAAAAGAAAGCCGTGACTCCGGATGCTTCTATTCGTGTTGGCACAGATAAAGTTGACTCACTGGTTAATCTTGTTGGTGAGTTAGTGATTACTCAGTCAATGCTGGGGCAGATTGGTGAGAATTTTGATATCAACATGCTACCTCAGTTGATTGATGGTCTTGAACAGTTAGAACGTAATACCCGTGAGCTACAAGAAAGTATCATGCGAATTCGCATGTTGCCTATTAGTTTTGTCTTTAACCGTTTCCCTCGGCTGGTGCACGATATGACCAGTAAGTTGGGAAAACAAGTCGAGTTAGTTCTGAGCGGAGAGCAAACTGAACTTGATAAAACAGTGATGGAGAAAATAGGTGATCCTTTGGTTCATCTGGTGCGTAATTCATTAGATCACGGCTTGGAGACACCCGAAAAACGTCGAGCTGCTAATAAATCTGAAACCGGCACGCTAAAACTTAATGCCTATCATCAGGGTGGCAATATTGTCATTGAAATAAGTGATGATGGGGCCGGTCTAAACGAAGACAAAATTTTAAATAAAGCGATCGAGAAAGGTTTAGTTAATCCGAACGAAACACTCCCCCCAGAAAAAATACACGAACTCATTTTCTTACCAGGATTTTCTACAGCAGACCAAGTTAGCGACTTATCTGGTCGTGGGGTTGGAATGGATGTGGTTAGAAAAAATATTAATAGCTTAGGTGGTGCTGTTGAGGTCAAGTCAGAATCTGGTATTGGTTCTACATTTACTATTCGATTGCCATTAACCTTAGCCATTATGGATGGTCAAATTATCCAAGTTGCCGATCAACGGTACATTATTCCATTGATTTCGATTATTGAGTCAGTTGAAGTCGAAGCGGGTAGAGTCAACAGAGTAACGGGTAAAGGCGAGCTCTATAAAATACGTGATGAGTATGTGCCAATAATCAGGCTGACGAATGTTTTCAATGTAGAGGGTGGCATAGAGGATTTGCAGGCTGGCTTACTGGTGATTGTTGACTGTGAAGATTATAAGGTGGGGTTATTTGTCGACGAGTTGTTGGCACAGCAGCAAGTGGTTATCAAAAGCCTGGAGACCAATTTCCGCAAAGTTAAAGGTATCGCTGGTGCAACGATTCTAGGCGATGGTGCCGTCGCTTTGATTCTGGATATTCCAGGATTAATGGCAATGCATAGAGAGCCTTCTCAGGTCAAAAAGAACTCATCAGGAAAGGTGGCTTGAGCGATGTCTGAAATCACTACAGAAAACGAAATACTCGATATTCTTGATGTTGTTGATAGTGTCGATGATGGTGCGCAGCAATACCTCACATTTGAACTTGCAGATGAGCACTATGGCGTTGAAATTCTACGGGTTCAGGAAATTAAAGGCTGGGATAATGTGACGCCGATTCCAAATACGCCTGCTCATGTTTGCGGAGTGTTGAATCTTCGTGGCGTGATTGTGCCAATTGTTGATCTGAGATTGTTATTCCAAATGCCTTTTAATCCATACACAAAAACAACAGTGGTTGTCGTTTTGAAAGTAGAAGGTATCACTGATCGTGTTGTCGGTATTGTGGTTGATGCGGTATCAGAGGCGCAGAACGTGGATCCTCAAATGATTTCAAACGCACCTGACTTAGGCACTGTCGTCGACACCAGTTTTATAAAAGGCATCACCAGTAACGATGAATATATGCTGATGTTATTGGATATCGATAAATTACTCAGTGTAGAGCAGGTAGGCTGATGACTACTGGCCATGTTCGTGTAATTGCCATTATGAACCAAAAAGGCGGGGTGGGGAAAACCACTACCACCGTTAATCTTGGGCACGCACTTGCTTTGCAAGGCAAACAAGTGGCGTTGATCGATATGGATCCTCAGGGACAAGTGGCGACAAGCCTGGGCCTGGATAATCAGCAATTAGGAATTGATGTTGTTTTACTTGAGGGTGAAGCGATTGATGTCGTCAAGCACCAGGCACGAGATAAGTTGGATCTAGTACCAGCGGGACCGCGCTTGAATGAGTTCGAACATATCAACGAGGGTGGTGTTGAACGTGGTCACCGACTACGAAAAGCAATCGAAGAGTCCTCGTTATCGGCTTATGATTTTGTCTTAATAGATTGCCCACCCTCTTCAGGGTTACTTGGTGTCAATGCCATGTTTGCTTCCAGCGAACTTATCGTTCCAGTGTCAGGGGATTACCTGTCACTACAAGGCTTATCTCGTATGATGCAAATTTTAAAACGGTCAGAGGAAATTTCAGGACATCGCATTCGACTTTGGCTGGTTTCGACCCGTATGCAATTGCGTCGGAAATTGACTGCTGAGGTCCGCAAGCGAGTGCTTAAATATTTCCCAGGCAGGGTGTTATTTACCCCTATTCGTGAAAACGTTGCACTAGCAGAGTGTCCCAGTTTTGGTAAAACAATTTTTGATTATCGGAAAAAAAGTGCTGGTGCGGAGGATTACTTCACTCTGGCCAGCGATGTATTAAACAGGAGAGCGGCTGATGGCCAAGAGTAAAAACGTCATGGGTAACGACCCGCTCGCCTGGTTAACGGTTGATAGTCAAACGTCGACTCAAAGTGTGCATGCTGATGAAACTGAACAGGCGGCTGAGGTTGATTCATCTACTGAGACTGAACTTCCTGAAAAAACACCTATTGAGTTAGTGGAGGAGAGTTTTACTTTCATCGCCGCTAAAGGTGAACTATTGGTTGCTGATTTTTATAGTGAACTTTTTGCATCACAACCACAGTTACAGCGCTTGTTTAGTGGTGTGTCACAACAGGGGCAACAGAAAAAATTATTAGCAGCGATAGTACTGTTGGTACAAAACCTGCGTCATCCAGCTTTACTGGACAGTTATTTGACAGAATTAGGTAAACGCCATGTTTCATATGGCGTGAAAGAGGCGGATTACCAAGCCGTTAAAAATTGCCTGCTCACTGTGCTGGAAAAATATGCTGAATCTGCTTGGTCACAAGCTGTTGCTTCAGCCTGGAATGAAACACTGGATAGCGTTATTAAAAAAATGACGACGGACGAAGAGTCCGTGGAGGAGAGAGACATGGCTGTTAATCAAAAAGCTGATAAAGAAATCCTAAATAGAGCCAATGCGCTTGATAATGCGGTAACGGCTGTGATGATGATTGATAGAGATTTCACTATTACGTACGCCAACCAATCAACACTAAACATGTTGGGTGAGCATGAAGAAACCCTAAAATCGGTCTATCCTGGATTCTCTGTCAAAGGTCTGGTTGGCAGCAACATTGATCTTTTTCATAAAAATCCAGCTCACCAACGGCAGATGCTTAGTAATCCTGATAATCTGCCACATCAGGCTGACATTAAAGTGGGACCACTGGCTTTCAGACTGAATGTCACGGCGATGATGGATGAAGAAGGCAACTACATTGGCAATATGCTCGAATGGCATAATGTCACTGCAGAGAAGCTGCGAAATGCTGATATTCATGGCCAGTTTGATGCCTTGAATAAAGTGATGGGCGTCATCAGTTTTGAATTGGACGGTACCATCATCGATGTGAATGATAATTTTCTCAAAGTAGTGGGCTATAGTCGTGAGGATGTCGTAGGGAAGCATCATCGAATGTTCGTTTCGCCTGAATCTGCTCAAAGCGTCGAATATGCTGAGTTCTGGGCAAAATTAAACCGTGGCGAATTTGATAGTGGTGAATATAAACGGGTTGCCAGAGGTGGCAAGGATATTTGGCTACAAGCTAGTTACAATCCTATTCTGGATATTAATGGCAAACCTTTTAAAGTCGTTAAATTTGCAACGGAAATTACAGAAACAAAATTGCAGCGCGCCAATTTTGAAGGTCAAATTTCTGCCATTAACAAAGCAATGGGTGTAATCAGTTTCGATATGGACGGCACCATTCGTAGCGTGAATGATAATTTCCTCAATGCTGTCGGTTATCAGCGTGAGGAGGTTGTGGGTAAACATCACCGTATGTTTGCTACACCTGAGTTAGCGAAAAGTCCTGAGTATGCAGAGTTTTGGGCAAAACTCAATCGTGGAGAGTTTGACGCCGGGGAATATCAACGTGTAGGAAAAGATGGAAAAGATATCTGGTTACAAGCCAGCTATAACCCCATTTTTGATCTAAATGGTAAGCCTTATAAAGTGGTTAAATACGCTTCAGATATTACTGATCAAAAACACTTGCAGTTTGCCGTTCAACAAGCGTTATCAGCGACATCCACCGTGATGAATGCATTGGCGCAAGGTGACCTCACCAAGTTAATGGATGGTGAGTTTGAGGGCGAGTTTGCGCTACTTCAGCAAGCGGTGAATGGTTCAATTACAAAAATTTCATCCATTGTGCAGGACATCATCGAAGCGTCGATCAGCATTTCTTCTGCAGCGAGTGAAATTTCACAAGGTAATACTGATTTAAGTCAGCGAACAGAGGAACAAGCTTCCTCCCTGCAAGAAACCGCAGCGAGTATGGAAGAGCTCACCAGTACCGTCAGACAAAACTCCGATAATGCTCGTCAGGCTAACCAGCTTGCCGTGGATGCAAGGAGTAAGGCTGAAAAAGGGGGAAGCGTCATTCAGGAGGCCATTCAAGCGATGGCGGCAATCAGCACTTCCAGTAAGCGCGTTGCAGATATTATTGGTGTTATTGATGAAATCGCCTTTCAAACTAACTTGCTCGCATTAAATGCCGCTGTAGAAGCGGCTCGAGCAGGTGAACAAGGCCGTGGATTTGCCGTGGTTGCGTCAGAAGTACGTAACTTGGCACAGCGTTCAGCCGCTGCGGCAAAAGAAATTAAAGAGTTGATTAATGACAGTGGTGAAAAAGTCAGGGAAGGTTCTGTTTTAGTCAATGAATCTGGCAAAACCTTAGAAGAAATTGTCGAGGGAGCGAAAAAGGTTGGGGACATTATTTCTGAAATCGCCGCTGCCGGTATAGAGCAAACATCAGGTATCGAGCAAGTTAATCAGGCAGTGACTCAGATGGATGAAATGACGCAGCAAAATGCAGCGCTAGTAGAGCAAGCGGCGGCGGCGAGTGAATCCTTAGATGAACAAGGGAAGCATCTGGAAGAAATGATGATGTTTTTCAAAACAGATTCTGATGCGGCATCCCCCAAACAACGTGCTGTATTAGCTGATGCCGCGGCACCAAGAAAAGAAGTAAAAGCCATCAAAGCAAGGCCGGAGTCGATGGCGACAGCAAAAACAACAAGTCGTCAGGTGATGTCAAATCATCAAGAAAGTGATGAGTGGGAAGAGTTTTAAGGCCAGCGGGTCAGGTTCTGGAGCTGTATTCTCATGGATAGAACTGCGCGGGAATTTGAGTTCTCGGATAGGCATTTTTCTAAAATAAGTGCTTTCGTAACCGCGCACACCGGAATTTTATTGCCACCGGCAAAAAAAGACATGGTGTATAGCCGGTTATCGAAACATGTTCGGAAATTGTTTCAGGGAAGCTTTGACACGTTTTGCGATGCTATCGAAAATGGTGATGATGAAATAAAAGAGCTATTAATCAATGCCATTACAACCAATCTGACAGCTTTTTTTCGGGAAAAGCATCATTTTGATTATTTAAAACAATATGTTTTTCCAGAGCTAATGCTCAAAAATAAAACGACTAAAAGAATACGTATCTGGTCTGCTGGATGTTCGACTGGAGAAGAGCCTTACAGTTTAGCTATATGCTTACATGAGTTTTTCAATGACAAAAAAGACTGGGATGTAAAAGTTCTGGCAACCGACTTAGATGCCAATGTTCTAGAGCAAGCTGCGTCGGGTATCTATGCCATTGAACGTCTCACCCAGTTCTCAGAGAATGAAAAAAAATCTTGGTTCACCCGAGGCAAAGTGAATACTGACTTAGTGAAGGTCAAGAGTTTCTTACAGAATTATATTGTTTTTAAAAGATTAAACCTGTTACACACCTTCCCAATGCGAGGGCCATTTGATGTGATATTTTGTCGAAATGTCATTATTTATTTTGACAAAGCCACTCAAAGAGATTTATTCCATCGATTTTCTGA
Organism: Methylophaga thalassica; assembly: GCF_030159795.1. NCBI lineage: Bacteria > Pseudomonadati > Pseudomonadota > Gammaproteobacteria > Thiotrichales > Piscirickettsiaceae > Methylophaga > Methylophaga thalassica. Next base: position 479,183 of record NZ_BSND01000013.1, read on the forward strand.
AAAGATACTGCCCGGTGGTTATATGTTTATAGGGCACTCAGAAACGCTATTTAACATTAGTGAACAGTTCGTTTCTGTTGGAAACACAATATACAGACGACAGTCATGATGGCTTTGCTTCCTGTTCTACCAGCTGCAATAAAGGGGTTTGAAGACGTTAATCGTTACTGGGATAGCTACGCTCAAGCCTGGGTTGCAAAAATTCTACCTGGACAACTCTATGTGAGTTGTAGTGATGAAGAGGTGATTTCAACAACCTTGGGGTCTTGCGTTGCGGCTTGTATTCGTGATCGAATAAAAGGTATTGGTGGCGTAAATCACTTTATGCTGCCATGGACAGAAAATGCGCCAAGTGAAACATGGAAAGGCATGGCAACACGTTATGGCAGTTTTGCCATGGAGTCTTTGATAAATGAGATTTTAAAGGCTGGTGGCGAACGCTGTAACTTAGAGATGAAGGTTTGTGGTGGGGCTCGCATCATAAACGGAATATCGAATGATATTGGCCGTAAAAATAGTGACTTTATTCTTAGCTTCGCTCAAACCGAGGGCATCCCTTTGATTGCTTATGATCTTGGAGATATTCATCCTCGAAAACTGATGTATTACCCCAGCACCGGACAGATGTATGTCAAACGTATTCAACAACTTCACAATGATACTGTTTACCAGCGGGAGTCTCAGTATCATGAACAATTAAAAGCCGCGCCCCAGAGTGGTGGCGTAGAGTTATTCGACAGGTAGGGAAGGAATGAAAAAGATTTCTGTTATTGTCATTGATGATTCAGCTTTAGTCAGAAAGCTACTATCAGAGATCCTCAATTCCGACCCTGAACTGGAAGTAGTTGCGACAGCTGGAGACCCATATCAGGCTAGAGAAAAGATTAAACAGTTTAATCCAGATGTGTTAACGCTGGATGTTGAAATGCCAAAAATGGATGGGGTGACATTTTTACGTAATCTGATGCGGTTGAGGCCAATGCCTGTAGTTATGGTGTCAACACTGACAGAAAAAGGCGCACAAATCACCCTTGAAGCTATGGCCTTGGGCGCATTTGATTTTGTAGAAAAACCCAAATTGGATTTATCTCAAACTCTGGCCACCTACTCCGATGAAATTATCAGTAAAGTGAAAGCAGCGGCGGGCGTTCAACCTGAACAATTGAACCAAAAAGCGATGCTGCAAGTAGATGAGCGTTTAACAGCCGATGCGATTATTGCTAAGAGTTCAAAAAATATTCCTTTAAAAACCACTGAAAAAATTGTTGCAATCGGGGCTTCCACTGGCGGAACAGAAGCAATAAAGACGGTCTTGTGTGCATTGCCAGCCAATGCGCCAGGTATTGTGATTACCCAACATATCCCTGCGAGCTTCAGTGCGCCTTTTGCGGACCGTGTGAATAAAATGTCGGCGTTGAATGTCAGTCAGGCTGAAGATGGTGAGCAAATACTGCCTGGACATGTATATATTGCCCCAGGAGACAAACATCTTTTAGTTGAGCGTAGTGGAGCTCGTTACTATTGTCGATTGAATGATGGTCCCGCAGTATCACGTCATAAACCCTCAGTTGATGTTCTCTTTCGTTCGGTTGCTCAAAATGTTGGAGCAAATGCGATTGGGATTATGTTGACCGGAATGGGCGATGATGGCGCTAGGGGCATGATGGAGATGAAAGAAAATGGGGCGAGTAACATTGTTCAGGATGAAAAAAGCAGTGTTGTCTGGGGTATGCCCGGCGCGGCCTACAAGCTGGGGGCGGCGGAATTGATGCTACCGCTGGATAAAATTGCTCAAGAGATCATGAAACAGGGTCGATAATGTTCGATACATACGCGAGAGTTAATTAAGGACGATATGATGAAAAATCCGTTTGATAAAAAACATATTATTGCTTTCCTATCGTCCATAGGGTTTGTTATAGCCGCCTTATTTTTCGTGAACTGGCTGGCGGCGTTATTGGTTCTATTTGCCTCTGTTTCAGTATTTTTTTTATTGCGTGAGAATGTGTCAGTTCAAATGCAGACAGCGGTTGCTACGACACAGCTATCATCGGCGGATATCGATGATTTAAAAAATGAAGTAGTCGGTGATATCACGCTTCAGATCGAAAATATACGTGCAGAGAATGAGCAAATTTCTGCATTGTTGACAAATGCCGTGCAATCTTTGGGTGATAGTTTCCAAGGTTTGAATGAACAAGCTTCAAATGAGGATGATATGCTTCATAGCTTGGTTGATCATAGAGATGGTCAGCAAGGTCTATCTGAGTTCATAAAAGAAACCGAATCGGTTATGAGCTTTCTTGTGCAAACCTTGCTAAAAAATTCAGATGATAGCCGTTTGGTAATGGATAAACTGGATGAAATTAATCAGAGAGTAGACGGCGTAATTTCTTTGCTAGACGACGTAAAAGATATCGCATCTCAAACAAATTTATTAGCCCTAAATGCGGCGATAGAAGCAGCAAGAGCAGGAGATGCCGGGCGTGGATTTGCTGTTGTTGCAGATGAAGTCAGAAAACTATCACAAAAATCTGATGACTTTAGTGATGAAATAAATAAAATCACTATGCAGGTTAAGTCAACCATTGACGAGGCAAGTGATGTCATTTCTGAGTTGGTCTCTGCCGATACAGATTTAGTAATGAACAGTAAAGCCAAAGTAGCAGAAATGACCACTACCATGTCAGCACTGAATGATAAAACGCAATCCGTGATATCTGGTACGAGTGAGATTAGTCATCAGATATCTGGCTTGGTAAACCAGGCGGTAACATCACTTCAGTTTGAAGATATGTGTCATCAGTTAAGCGAGCATATGGATAAGCGTTTAAATACAGTGTCAGCACTTATCAATGTAATTAGTGAGATACCCTTGTCATCGGATAGCGATGGTGATCTAGCAGCATGTCAGCAGAAATTTCTAGAGGTCAAAAAAACAGTAGCTGAACTCCAGAATAAAATAGATGAAACAAAACACAAATCGGTCTCACAAAAAAGTGTCGATGCCGGAGATATCGAACTCTTCTAAATACTGGCACATTGCTTGCTGCTAACTCCATGAACAGGTCGATAACGACGATAGAGTAGGGAGAGGCGTTATGCCACAAAGTGTTTCTATACAAACCGATAGTGTTGTCAGCACTAAGCCAGCACATACCAAAGAAGTATCGAAGGATAACTCTTTCTCTGAAACGCTTGATAAACATATCAATACAGCAGAACAGAGGTCTACCGAGTCAAATAAGTCGCAAACAAAATCAGTTGAAAGCCGCGATAATAAGGCGACCGATAAAACGGAAAAGGATGAGTCTGTCACAACAGAAGCGGACAAAAAGACGGAAAAAAGCGACAACGATGACGGCAAGAAATTGCCGTCTGAGGACAAGGTCAGTGATAAAGATACTGATACTAAAAATGATGCGGAATCACCTTCCGAGGATTCTGACATAGCAGCTTCGCAAACAACTTTTGTCGTTGTCCAATCGCCAGAAACAAAAGTACCCGTAACCAGCAACGATGAAGTTAATGTCGCGGCCGAAGGTGACGCTGCCGTAAAAAAATCAGTGACTGCGCCGTCTGTCACATCAACTTTAGAACCTCAAAAACAATCAACATCATCTACTGAGGCTAACTCAGAAACCAATGCGCTTAATAAAAAACAAGCTGATGCCAGCCTGGTTACGGTAACGGAGACAGAAAAAGCGGTCATTAAACAAACTCAAAATTCGACAGATGAAAAAGTGCCCAATTTTGCTAAGGCACTGCAGTCGATGAATGAAGCTGACGGCAAAACCAGTGAAATTCGTGCCGACATCATGGATGCTATTAAAAGACAACGCCAAAGAGGTGATGGTGAGCAGGTTACTAATGTTAGGAATATGATGGCAGCACAAGCCGAAAACAAAGATAAAACAGATGTTGACCTGCTTGGTATTCGTGCTGATAAAACAATTCAAGAGCGGATAGTAGGTAGTACATCGGCTACTGCGACCTCTGTGAACATTAGCGCAACATCATCACAGACAGGATCCACTTCAACACCAAGCACGTCTGTGGTCAACCTGCCCGTTCAGCCGAATATACAAAGCTCAGCATGGTCACAAGTCATGAATAGCCGTGTCATCTGGATGGCTAAAGAAGGTATTCAGCAGGCTGAGTTGAAAATGAACCCGGCTAATTTAGGTCCAGTTGAAGTAAAACTCCATGTACAAAATGATCAGGCCAGTGTAACTTTTCTCGCACAACACTCCACAACAAGAGATGCGTTGGAACAGGCTTTGCCAAAATTACGAGATAGCTTTGCAGAAAATGGTATTCAGCTGACGCATGCTGAGGTGGGGCAGCAACAGCATCAACAGCAACGAGAAGATCAGCCACAGCAAACACAGAATTCTCAGAATTTTACTCAAGCCCGTGGTCAAAGTGACGATATAATGACTGAAGCCGAGGAAACGCTAGGTTCTGCTAGAGAAGAAAGTGGTCTTAGTTTGTACGTCTGAGGCATAAAATAATAATATTAAGTTCAATCCGGGAGAGACGGACGTGTTCAAACTTGAAAATTTCTCTTTGAGAAAACGCATGTATATCATTGGTGGTCTTGGTGTGGTTGCCTTATTGGGACTGCTGCTGCTTGAAGGCTATATGTATCACTCTGGTATCAAGGAAATAGAAGCACTGTACATTGCAGCAATGTATGTTGTGGTAGCAAGTATTTTAGTGGTGGCTATTGCACACTACATCGGTCGATTCGGTGACAAGCGGGCGATGACCTTAGTTGGTACAATTCAGAACATCAAAAAAGGTGATTTGACTCATAAAGTAGCTATCTCTGGAAAAAGTGATTTTAGCTGGATGGCATTTGAACTGGACAGTGCCAGAAAAAATGTTGCTAACCTGGTTCACACTCTAGTTGGTGGTGTAACTCAGCTCACGTCAGCTAGTCAGAATATGCAAGCTATCAGTAAAGAAACGGTTGATGGCGTATTACGCCAACAGTCAGAAACGACACAGGTGGCGACAGCTATGAATGAAATGACCGCTTCAGTTCAAGAAGTGGCTCGAACAGCTTCCAGTGCGGCAGAAGCTGCTCGAAATGCAGATACAGAAGCTAAAGCAGGTAAGCAGGTGGTAATGGAAACCATGCAGGCTATTGACTCCCTAGCTACCGAAGTTGAAAAAGCGGCAGAACAATTGAGCAGCCTGGAATCAGATATCGGCAATATCGGTGCAATCGTTGATGTCATTCGCGGCATTACTGAACAAACCAACTTACTTGCACTGAACGCAGCTATTGAAGCTGCCCGTGCAGGTGAACACGGTCGAGGCTTTGCGGTGGTCGCCGATGAAGTCCGCACGCTGGCTGCCAGAACACAATCATCTACTCATGAAATAGAAGAGATGGTTGAACGCCTGCAGCAAGGTGCTCAGGTAGCGGTAAAAGTCATGAACGAAGGTCGTGAGCGAGCAAAACACAGTGTTGAAAAAGCATCCAGTGCTGGTGCTGCTTTGGATTCAATCACTGCGATGATTTCCACCATGGATGAAATGAGTGCACAAATTTCTAGTGCAGCGAATGAACAGTCTTCAGTGGCTGAAGATATCAACCGTGGTATTGTGAATATTAGTCAGGTTGCTGAGCATACCGCTGAGGGGGCGAGAGAGTCTTCTATTGCAGTAGAAACATTGAGTAATCTGGCGACGCAGTTACAAGAAGCGGCAAGTAAATTTAAAGTATAAATGTGCTTTAAAATATAGAGATAAAAAAGCCCGGTTTACCGGGCTTTTTTTATTCAGAGAAGACTTTTTTCAATATCTGCCAACGCCTGCATTGGATCACTTGCCGCGGTAATTGGTCTGCCAATCACCAGATAATGGCTTCCAGCTTCTATTGCTTGTTTTGGTGTCATAATCCGATGTTGATCTCCAACATCACTACCTGCAGGACGAATACCCGGCGTGATTAATTGGAAAGCCTCGCCTAGATTTTCACGAAGCGCACTAGCTTCCTGAGCAGAACATACGACGCCATCTAAGCCGCTGCTTTTAGCCATTTTTGCCAAACGAATTACCGTATCAGATATCTTACCGCTGAGACCAATTTGCTCAAACGTAGTTTGATCCATACTGGTAAGCAAGGTAACACCAATCAGAATTGGTTGAGTAGAAGCGCTGTCAACAGCTTCTCTGGCTGCTTCCATCATCGCTGCACCACCTAAAGTATGTACATTGAGCATCCAGACACCCAGATCAGCAGCGGCTGCACAGGCTTTGGCAACGGTATGAGGAATATCGTGATATTTCAGATCAAGAAACACATCAAAACCGCGGGAGACTAGGTCAGTGACTACACTTGGACCAGAGCGGGTAAATAACTCTTTCCCTACTTTTACGCGTGCACGCTTTGGATCAATTTGATCGGCCATCTGCAGGGCATCATTGGCTGTAGCATAGTCAAGGGCAACAATAATTCTCGGGTCTGACATTGATTTCTCCAAACTGACAATGATCGGGATCCTACCTCAATTGCGTCAGTTTCGCCGTTAATATCAAGAAAATGTTATTCTGTCTGGCGTTTTTTGCTGAGATTAAATGAATGAAATTTGATTTACTTGCGCAGGACGGCTTTGCCCGTCGGGGACGATTAACGTTTGAACGGGGAACAATAGAAACCCCTGCGTTTATGCCTGTTGGTACCTATGGTTCAGTAAAGTCGATGACACCCGAAGAGGTGAAAGCGACTGGTGCTGAAATAATATTAGGCAATACATTTCATTTAATGCTGCGCCCTGGGACAGAGATTATCTCAGCCCATGGTGATTTACATGACTTTATGCAGTGGCAGGGACCTATCCTGACTGACTCCGGCGGTTTTCAAGTGTTTAGTCTGGGAGAGCTGCGAAAAATTACTGAGCAAGGTGTGCATTTCAGTTCACCAGTGAATGGCAGTAAGGTCTTTCTCGGACCAGAAGAGTCAATGGCGGTACAGCGCGCTTTAGGCAGTGATATCGTCATGATATTTGATGAATGCACACCGTATCCTGCTGATGTCGATACCGCAGCAAAATCCATGGAGTTATCACTTCGGTGGGCAAAACGCAGTAAAGAAGCGCATGGCGATAATCCTTCAGCATTATTTGGCATTGTGCAGGGAGGAATGCATGAGCAATTACGTCAAATATCCTTAGACGGACTAATGGAGATTGGTTTTGATGGTTATGCCATTGGTGGCTTATCAGTGGGTGAACCGAAAGAAGATATGCTGCGGATACTCGACTTTCTGGCGCCGGTGATGCCGTACGATAAACCCCATTACCTTATGGGCGTGGGACGTCCCGAAGATTTAGTGGAAGGTGTGATGCGGGGCGTGGATATGTTCGACTGTGTCATGCCTACCCGTAATGCACGCAATGGTCATTTATTTGTGCATCAGGGCGTGATTAAGATTCGTAATAGCCGCTTTAAGACGGACACTAAACCATTAGACCCCTATTGTGATTGTTACACCTGTCAGAGCTATAGCCGGGCCTATTTGCATCATTTAGACAAAACCGGAGAAATGTTGGGGCCGAGACTGAATACCATTCACAACCTTCATTACTACCAGACATTGATGAGTGGTCTGAGGCAGGCAATAGAAAACAATACACTCACGCAATTTCGTGAGGAGTTTTATGCCCTCAGAGAAACTGAAATTGTTTAAAACGGTTCAATGCTATCGAACACCCTGTCAGCTGTGGCATAATCGGTTTCTTTTTTCTTGTTGATTTTGAGGATTAACGATGGACTTTTTTATCTCTCCAGCTGCCGCTGCTGATGCAGCAACGACAACAGCAGGTTCTCCAGGCCTGATGGATTTTGCTTTTCCCATTATTCTGTTAGTGCTGTTTTATTTCATGCTGATCAGACCTCAGCAAAAACGTGCAAAAGAACATAAAGCAATGCAATCTGCCTTATCAAAAGGCGACGAAGTGGTAACAGACGGTGGTTTGATGGGGAAAATTATTGAAATTACCGATAATGCGATCACTGTTCAAATTGCTGAAAATGTTGAAGTAAAAGTACGTCGTGAATCAGTCAATGCTGTTTTACCCAAAGGTACATTGAAAAAACTATAAGGTCTTGCCATCTGAAGGATGGCTTGAAGTAAAAGTCAGGAATGAATTATGAACCGATATCCACTGTGGAAAAACTTACTTGTTCTTATTGTGTTATTAGTCGCAGGACTATATGCACTCCCTAATTTATACGGGGATGACCCGGCAGTGCAGATTTCTGCTGGTAGAACTGCCACGGTGGATTTGGCTTTAGCAGATAAAGCGGAAAAAGCACTTAAAACGGCTGGCATTGAATATAAAGGCGCTCAGCTTGAAGATGACAAGTTACTTATTAGATTAACCTCCGCAGACAATCAATTAAAAGCTAAAGACGCTTTAAGCAAAGCCTTAGTAGGCGATTACATTATTGCGTTGAATCTGGCTTCTACTACACCGCATTGGTTAGCGTCTCTGGGCGCAGAACCGATGAATCTTGGCTTAGACTTGCGTGGTGGTGTTCACTTTCTTATGCAAGTGGATATGGACGCCGCTGTGAAGCAAAGCCTTGATACTTATGGCAGTGATATTCGTTTATCACTTCGCGAAGAAAAAATTCGTTATAAACAAATCAAAGTAGAAGGTCAGAAACTGATTTTGGTGTTACGCAACACCGAAGACAGAGACAAAGCTGAATCTTTGATTCTGAAAAACTTCAATGATCTTCAGGTCACAGTATCTGATAATGAGGCTAGCCCTGAAATCATCATGAATATGTCTGAAAAGAGTATTCGTGAGACCAAACAACTCGCCTTACAACAAAACATCACTACATTAAGAAATCGTATTAATGAGCTGGGTGTGGCAGAGCCAACGGTGCAGCAGCAGGGGGATGACCGAATCGTCGTTCAACTGCCTGGTGTGCAGGATACTGCGCAAGCGAAGAAGATCCTGGGAGCGACAGCTACCCTTGAGTTCAGACTGGTTGATACAGAGCATGATGTTAAAGATGCGGTGAATGGACGCGTTCCACCGAACTCAGAACTTTATTACAGCCGTGATGGACGTCCTTATTTGCTGGATAAGCGCGTCATGCTGACGGGTGAGCATGTGATCAATGCGGCATCAACTTTAGATCCGCAATCTGGTACCCCAGCTGTTTCTGTCACCTTGGATGGTAAAGGTGCGAGAGCATTTAGTAATGTGACCCGCGATAATATCGGTAATCCAATGGCGGTGGTTTTCATTGAGTCAAAAATGGAAACAAAAGAGATTGATGGTGAATTGGTTTCTGTCAGACGTCAGGTGCCTGAGATTATCAATGTCGCCACCATCCGCGATCAACTCAGTAAAAAATTCCAGATTACTGGTTTAGACAGCACAACAGAAGCGCGTGATTTGTCGCTGCTGTTACGGGCGGGTGCTTTAGCGGCTCCGATTGAAATTGTCGAAGAACGGACTGTTGGACCAAGCATGGGGCAACAGAATATCGAACAAGGCTTTGAGTCAGTCATTATTGGTTTTGTACTGGTGCTGGTATTTATGCTTGTCTGGTATCGCGTATTTGGTTTATTTGCCAACGTCGCTTTAGCCGCGAACCTTATTTTCATTGTGGCATTACTCTCGTTATTACAGGCAACACTGACCTTGCCCGGTATTGCTGGTATCGTGCTGACTGTGGGTATGGCGGTTGATGCCAACGTACTTATTTATGAACGTATTCGTGAAGAGCTACGAAATGGTAATAGCCCTCAAGCCAGTATCAGCGCCGGTTATGATAAAGCGTTCTCTACCATCGCTGATGCGAATATCACCACCTTGATTGCAGCCATTGTGTTATTTGGCTTCGGAACGGGGGCGATTAAAGGTTTTGCTGTGACATTATCACTCGGCATTATCACTTCTATGTTTACGGCCATTATGGGAACACGTGCTTTAGTTAACTTGTTCTATGGTCGTAAAAATAAACCTAAGCTATCAATTTAGGAATCATGTTCATGCAGTTTTTTAATAAACAAACGCATATCAAATTCATGTCCAAACGCTGGTTTGCCATAGCGTTTTCAAGCATATTACTTATTGTGTCTATAGGCTCATTGGTGACGCAAGGTTTGACCTTTGGTATTGATTTTACTGGCGGCACCATGATCGAGCTGGGTTATCAGGAGCCAGCTAACTTGGATAAGATTCGTTCAAGTCTCCAAAATGGTGGTTATCCAGAAGCAGTCGTGCAGAATTTTGGTTCAATCCATGATGTTCTCGTTCGTTTACCTATCGTTGAAACCGAGAACATGGCGGAGATGAGTAATAATGTCGTTTCCTTATTACAAGTTGATTCTGGTAGTCCGATCGATGTTCGTCGTGTCGAGTTCGTTGGGCCTCAAGTCGGAGATGATCTGACAGAACAGGGAGGCTTAGCGGTTTTATATGCCTTAATTGGTATTCTGATTTATGTGGCATTCCGTTTTGAATATCGCTTTGCGATTGCGTCAGTCGCTGCCTTGGTGCATGACGTCATTATCACCTTAGGTTTCTTCTCAATTACCCATGTCGAATTTGATTTGACGGTGTTGGCTGCCGTTCTGGCCATTATTGGTTATTCATTGAATGATACGATTGTTGTTTTTGACCGGGTGCGTGAAGGGTTCCTTAAAATCCGAAAAGCGACATCGGAAGAAGTGATTGATACCTCTCTGAACGAGACGTTGAGCAGAACCTTAATGACATCATTCACAACGTTATTAGTGGTGTTTGCTTTATTTATCCTGGGTGGTGAGGTGATTCATTCATTTGCTGAGGCATTATTGCTGGGCATCATGATTGGTACCTACTCCTCAATCTATGTGGCGAGTTCTGCTGTACTGTTTATGGGGGTGAGTAAAGAGGATTTACTTCCGCCAGTGAAAGACAGCGATCAGGAAATTGGCGAAGACGGTAGTCAGGTCTAACAAAAAAGCCCGAGAAATCGGGCTTTTTTTATGAGTGAAGATTTTGGTCGTTAAAACGTAATTCTTTGCTAATCGTTACAGTGGATGATTTAGAACGCCGTCGTGATTGAATGGACACCACTTTTCCTGACTGTTCTGCTTCATCTCGTATGGCGGCTTGCTCTTTTGTCTCGATAGACAATATTCGTACACCACTACAGTCACAACGGAAACTCATGAAGGTGACAAACTCTTCAAGACTTTCCTGTGTTTGTTGAACCTGAAGGCGATATTGCTTATTCATAAAAAACTAACCTGTTGTGATAATCAAGCTATCGACCTTCATTTTGATTTCTTGAATATAAAGCTTTGCTCATAGAATGGTTGATTTAAACCAATAATGGCTGCCATCAACAAAACAGGAAAAACTCCTAAGGTGTAACGGCCTGTTTTACTGACACAATAGTGTGGATGGTTGAACTTTCTAAATGAGAAGTGCTCTACAAGATTGAGGAATTTGCTGATTTAATCAGCTTCCTGATTCTGTATGGTGGAAAATAAGAAGCAAAATAAAGATGGAGAGATTATGAGTAAGTTAAAAAAGCTGGGCCTTATGGTTTTATTTATCTGGCCACAAATTATCTTTGCCAACCCAATTAATGTCACTCTTCATTATATTGGTCCAACAGATGGGCAGGTTTGGGCTGGGGTTCAGCAAGGACTAACAGAGGCTAATCTGCAGGGACAGTTTTTAGGACAAAATTATCAAGTCAAAAATGTCACCGAACAAGAACTTGCTGCTCTGCCAGAATCTGAAATAACGGCGGTACTGGTGGGAACAGATGCTAAACATATTCTCGACGTTGCCAAAATGAAAAAATTAGCCCATGTACCTGTGTTTAACCTGAGCTCTGATGCTGATGGATTACGTCAGGCATGTTTATCGAATTTATTGAATATCCCTTTGAGTAAACAAATGAAAGCTGATGCACTCGCTCAATGGCAGGCAAAGAATCCTGATACATTGGTGACGGCTCATGCATGGCATCATGATTTTGTTAAGTTTGCTGCTTCACAATTGAATAAACGATTCACCAGAAATCACAAAACACAAATGGATGATGATGCTTGGGCTGGTTGGGCAGCGGTGAAGATGTTGTCAGATACTGTTGCCAGAACGCAAAAAATTGATGCTGCAGGAATGTTGAACTACCTCAAGAATGACTTGTCATTTGATGGGCAGAAAGGGGATACCGCGACATTCAGAGAAACAGGGCAATTACGTCAGATTGTTTTACTGATTGACAAGGACGATAACATTGTCGCCGAAGCACCATTGAGAGGTGTAAAAGGTGGTTTAGATAGTCTTGGAATGGTTACCTGTAAAAAATAATTAGAGAGAAGAAGGAAACATGATGAAATTAAAAAATATATTATTAGCCACATTGATTATGGCCAGTACAACCGTTTGGGCTGAGCCATCACACCGTGTTTTTGTCACTAATGAAAAAGACAATACGGTCAGCGTCATTGATACAAAAACCAATGAAGTGATAAACACCATTAATATTGGGGAGCGGCCAAGAGGGATTGGTTTATCACCGGATCAAAAACAACTCTACGTTGCTATTAGTGAAGAAGGTGCGATAGCCGTTGTTGATTTAGATACGCTGAAAGTGGTGAAAAAGTTGGAAGCGGGAGACGATCCTGAAACATTTGATGTAGCACCGAATGGCAATATTTATATATCTAACGAGGATGATGCTCAAGCCAGTGTTATTGATCCGAAAACAGGCAAAATCATTGAAGTCATTCCTGTTGGTTTGGAACCCGAAGGTGTTGCCGTTTCACCTGATGGTAGCTTGGCACTTGTTACTAGTGAATCCACTAATATGGTTCATGTGATTGATACGGCTAAACATAAAGTGGTAAAAAACATTTTAGTTGCTGCCCGTCCTCGTGGTCTGGCATTTAACAGTGACGGCTCGTTGGCTTACTCAACCAGTGAAGTAGGTAATGAAGTGACGATTATTGATACAAAATCATTGTCAATTATCAAACAGGCTTCTATCGACTTACCTAACTCCAAGCCTATGGATATTGCTGTTAGTCCAGATGATAAAACCATCTATGTAACAACGGGACGTGGTAACTCCGTCGCTGTTTTAGATGCTAAAACACTGGAAATGAAAGCAAATGTACCTGTTGGTAAACGTGTATGGGGCTTGGGTATGACGCGAGATGGCTCACGTTTATATACAGCTGATGGTGTCAGTAGCACCGTTTCTGTAGTAGACACAGCAACAAATAAAACAATTAAAACGATCGAAGTGGGCAAATTCCCATGGGGTGTCGTTGTTGACGATTAATATTTTATTGGTATGTTGACTACAAAAACCCGGCTATTTTGCCGGGTTTTTTTATTTCTCTACGAAAAAAATCATTAAATACTTTGTTCCGTTTAAGTGACACGTTATTATGCCGTGATGATTAAAGTGATTCAGCGGTTTTTCCAGATTTGTTTATTTCAGGCAAGCCCAGCCGATATTCCGGCATCTTCAATATTACTGAACTTTAGCATTGTCACGTATTTTATCGTCGATGTGCTGGTTAGCCATATTGATCACAACTGGACGATTAGCTTGGTGGCGGCACTGGCTGATACTGCCATGCTGGTTATCGTTACCAAAGGCTTATTATCTATCCGCGGATTGCCTTCTCGCTTCGAGCAAACCTTAACGGCTATGGCAGGGACTGGTGCATTAATTGGCATGATTAGCTGGCCAGTCTTTGTATTATTTCGACAGGTAGAGCCTCATAGTCAGCTAACCAGTATTATCTTATTACTGGTACTTATTGTTATTTTCTGGAGTTTATTTGTTGTTGCACATATCTTCAGGTATGCACTTGATATCCGACCCGGTTTAGCAGCGGTTATAACGACGGTTTATACCATTGCTTCGTTGATTGTGGTTGGACTCACTATTTCAGGAGTTGCTTAATGCATATTCATATACTGGGGATTTGTGGCACGTTTATGGGTGGACTTGCCATTTTAGCCAGAGAGCTTGGCATGACAGTGAGTGGTTCAGATGCCAATGTGTATCCACCGATGAGTGATCAGCTTGCTGCCGCAGGCATTGATGTCAGGGAGGGATACAAATCTGAACATTTAGAGCCTGCCCCTGACTTAGTGGTGATGGGCAATGCCATGTCACGAGGTAATCCGGCTGTAGAGTATGTTTTAAATAAAGGTCTTCCCTATGTTTCTGGTCCACAGTGGCTGAATGAACATGTGCTGCAAGGGAAATGGGTGTTGGCTGTTTCTGGTACACATGGAAAAACAACCACCAGTAGTTTATTAGCTTGGATTCTCGAGCATGCCGATATGGCGCCTGGTTTCCTTATCGGCGGGGTGCCTGATAATTTTGGGGAAACAGCAAGACTCGGTAAAACGCCCTTTTTTGTAATTGAGGCAGATGAGTACGATACGGCGTTTTTTGATAAGCGTTCTAAATTTGTCCATTACATGCCCAGAACGTTGATTATTAATAATCTTGAATTTGACCATGCTGATATTTTTGATGATTTGGCCGCTATTCAAAAACAGTTTCATCATTTAGTTCGGACTGTGCCTGAGCAAGGTTTGATTCTTGCGCCACAAGAGAAAGCAATTGAGCATGTCTTCAATATGGGCTGTTGGACGCCACGCCAAACACTGGGCGCTGATGGGGATTGGCAAGCGACATTATTGAAGAATGATGGTAGCGAGTTTGAAGTACGCCATGGTGAAGCCACTGGCCGCGTTGTATGGGATATGCTCGGTCAGCATAATGTGAGTAATGCCCTTGCGGCAATAGCGGCAGCTCATCATGTGGGTGTCACGCTTGAACATGCCTGTGAAGCTTTATCAGTGTTTGCCGGTGTTAAACGACGGCTGGAGCTGAAAGGCGAAATTAATAATATTCGAGTGTATGATGATTTTGCTCATCACCCAACAGCCATTGCCACCACTATTGCTGGATTAAGAGCCAAAGTAGGAAACCGTCGGCTGATTGCTGTGCTTGAGCCTCGCTCGAATACCATGAAAATGGGCGTGCATCAGGAGACATTGGCTCAGTCTTTAATTCAGGCAGACAGAGTGTTATTGCTTCAGGATGCTGATTTGAAATGGTCACTAAAACAAGTCACAGAAACACTGGGCGATCATGTCAGTGTATTTGATTCTGTCGACGCTATTGTTAAAACAATTAGCAATGAAGCACAGTCTGGTGATGAAATTTTAGTGATGAGTAATGGTGGTTTTGGTGGTATTCATCAGCGGATTTTAGAGGCGATTGCCTAATTATGTTAGATCAGCAGCAGATCGCATTAGCCATTACAGGCGCTTCAGGTGCACCTTATGCAAAGCGTTTACTGGAGGTGCTGTTACAACAAGGTCTCACTGTGCATTTAATGATTTCCACTGCAGGCAGAATCGTGCTTGCTGATGAGCTTGATTGGAAATTACCGGCGCGGGCGAGTGATGTTCAAACGAAATTAGTTCAAGAGCTTAACTGCCACCCTGAACAATTACTGGTGTATGGTGAACAGCAATGGTCATCACCATTGGCAAGCGGATCTCATCGCGTGCCAACCATGATTGTGTGTCCATGTACCATGGGGAGCTTATCGGCTATCGCCTGCGGGCAGAGTGATAATTTGATAAACCGCGCTGCCGACGTCATGCTCAAAGAAGATCGCAAATTGATCGTAGTGCCGAGGGAAGCACCATTTTCAGTGATTCATCTGGAAAATATGCTGAAGCTTGCTAAGCTTGGCGTGTGTATTTTACCTCCCAATCCCGGCTTTTATTTTAATCCTACATCCTTGAATGAATTGGTCGACTTTGTTGTCGCTCGGATACTGGATCAGGCGAAAATAGAACATAATCTGATGCCTCGTTGGGGAGACTGATGTGCTATTCGGGATTCCCTCGTAACTCACGTATAATAGGGCTCAAATTTAACGCCACTCAGGAAAACCATGTCAGATATTGAAATTGCCCAACAAGCTTCAATGCAGGAAGTCACTAGTCTCGCTGAGGAAAAGCTTGGTCTTGCCTCACATCATATTGACCCGTATGGACGTTTCAAAGCCAAAGTCTCTTTGGAAGTAATGGATGATATGGCATCGAAAGCGGATGGCAAGTTGATTTTAGTGACAGCCATTAGCCCGACGCCGGCAGGTGAGGGCAAAACCACTACAACCATTGGCTTGAGTGATGCGCTTAACCGAATTGGCAAAAAATCGATTGTCTGCGTGCGCGAACCATCAATGGGACCGTGTTTTGGTATGAAAGGTGGGGCCGCCGGTGGCGGTTATGCGCAGGTCGTGCCGATGGAAGATATTAATCTTCACTTTACCGGCGATCTACATGCGATTGCCTCAGCGCATAATTTATTATCAGCAATGATTGATAACCATATTCATCATGGCAATGCACTGCAGTTAGATGCTAGACGTATTGTCTGGCAACGAGTGATGGACATGAATGATCGTGCGCTGCGGGACATCGTCGTTGGTATGGGTGGCCCTGCTAACGGTTATTTACGTGAAGAGCGTTTTGATATTGTGGTGGCCTCAGAAGTGATGGCCATTTTTTGTTTGTCCAATTCTTTACAGGAATTGAAGCAACGTCTTGGCGAAATTTTAATCGCTTATTCGGTAGATGGGACGCCTCGTTATGCCCGTGACATTATGGCGCATGGTGCGATGGCGGCTTTATTGAAAGAAGCGATTAAGCCGAACCTGGTTCAGACTTTGGAAAATAACCCGGCCTTTGTACACGGCGGGCCTTTTGCCAATATCGCGCATGGCTGTAATTCTGTCATCTCAACCAAGATGGCACTAAAACTGGGTGATTATGTTGTCACTGAAGCCGGGTTTGGTGCTGATTTAGGTGCAGAAAAATTCATTAATATTAAGTGCCGTAAAGCGGGAATTAAACCGGATATGGCTGTGGTTGTCGCCACAGTAAAAGCCCTGAAATATCACGGTGGTCTGGAACTGAAAGAGCTGGCTGCTGAAAATCTTAATGCACTGAATACGGGATTGGCTAATTTAAAACGTCACCTAAGCAATCTACAAAACGAGTTCGGCTTGCGTTGTATTGTCGCCATCAATCATTTTGTCAATGATAGCGATGCTGAGATTGAATTGATTAAAACCGCGGTGAAAGAGATGGGGGCAGAGGCTATTCTTGCTCGCCATTGGGCCGAAGGTGGTGCTGGTGCTGAAGCATTAGCACAGCGTGTGGTTGAAATGCTGGATGCTGATGCTAAGCCTTGTCAGTTGTTATACCCGGATAGCTTGCCTCTTTGGGACAAAATCAACGAAGTCGCTAAACGTTTATATGGTACCGGTCAGGTCGTAGCTGATAAAAAAGTGATGGATAAGATCGCCATGCTGAATGAGCAGCACGGGGATATTCCGGTTTGTATGGCAAAAACACCGTATTCCTTTAGCAGTGACCCGAGCTTACGTGGCACAGCTGAGAATCATACGCTAACCATTCGTGATGTTCGTCTGTCAAACGGTGCAGGTTTTCTGGTGGTGCTTTGTGGTGATGTGATGACGATGCCTGGATTACCAAAACATCCTGCAGCAGAGCGGATTGATATTGATGAGAACGGTTCAATCGTTGGCTTATTCTAATTTAGTTCTAGGTTGGGGTAAGAGAGAAGAACCCAATAAATAGTTTCTTGATTTAAAGTCACACGCTCCCGCTGTGGCGTGTGACTATAGAAATAATAGTAGATTAAAGGTTAAAGCTGGCTTGGGAAAATCAGTTCAATCCACGAGATTTCTTGATGAGATCATAAGCCAGCTGAATTTCTTTTGCTTGCTCAGTTGCAACAGCAATCATATCTTCAGGTACACCTTGACCCATTAATTTATCAGGATGGTATTGGCTCATTAATTTGCGATAAGCGCGTTTAATTTCCTGATTGGAACTCTGTTCTGTTACGCCCAGTGCCTTATAGGCTTCCGCAAGATCATTCACTGACGAGCGATGCTGGCCAGATGAATATTGTTGTTGATAGCCGCTTGAAAAATTAGCCTGACTTAACACCATATCGAGGATTCGATTAAACTCTGCTCGGCTATAACCCAGTTGTGATGAAACCTGTTCCAGAATCTGTCTTTCTTGTGGGTCGAGTTTACCATCAGCCAAAGCCATCACTGTCAGATAGACCAGTAAGACTTGTTTTAGATTAAAGGTGTTGCCGCAGTGCTGTTTAAATTTCGTCACTGTTTCGTTGATATCAAAGTCGGGTTCAGCGCCACGTTTGAACTGACGAATAGCTTCTTGTCTGTGCTCACCAGACATGCCCATTTTTTTGATAAAGGCTTCAACATGGTCGATTTCAATTTGACTGATACGGCCATCAGCTTTTGCTAATTTCCCCATCAATACAAAGACTGTTTCCAGGAAGACGGCTTGACGAGTTTGGTTGGTAAAAGGATTCGCGCCACCAAGTCCATAAGCCCGTACACGATCAGCAAAACCACCAAATATAAGCCCTATCAGGGCACCAAAAATACCCAGAATCAGTAAACCAACACTCATGGTGCTTAATAATAAGAAGCCTAAAATCAGGCCTATCCACTTAAACATAACGATTAACTTTTCTTTGAAATACTAAAATAAATGAGGCCAAGCCCCCATAAACCAAACACCCAGCTGAGAATTGGGAGGCCGGCAAACATCGTCGTCGCATAACCATCAAGCCCGGTAATCACTGCGGCACCAACCAGGAAAGCAGCGCCGGCTGTAACAGCGGCACTACGGTAGCTGGCTTGCTTGATTTCTTTACGTAATTGCTGAATATCGGCTGATGCTAAATTTACGTTGAATTGACCTTCCTGAGCACGTTTGCTCAAGTCATATAATAGACGTGGCATTTCAGGTAAGGTTTCAGCCCAATGTGGCGCTTCTTGTTGTAATGTTCTTAAAGCGGCTTGCCAGCCCATTTTTTCTTTCATCCATGTTTCTAAAATCGGTTTGGCTGTTTTCCAGAGATCCAGATCGGGATAGAGGTCACGGCCCAAGCCTTCAATATTGAGTAGGGTTTTTTGTAGTAAAACCAGTTGTGGCTGGACTTCCATATTGAAACGACGCGCTGTTTGAAACAGTCTTAATAACAACTGTCCGAAAGAAATTTCTTTTAGTGGCCTTGCGAAAATAGGCTCACAAACACTGCGTATAGCGGCTTCAAACTCATCCAAGCGTGTGTCAGCTGGCACCCAACCAGATTGCACATGTAACTCTGCCACACGACGATAATCATGATTAAAAAAGGCAAGAAAGTTTTCTGCGAGATAACGCTGATCATCTGGTGACAAGGTTCCCATAATGCCGAAATCGACAGCCACATATTTCGGTTTTTTTGGATCATGAATATCCACCATGATATTGCCGGGATGCATATCGGCATGGAAAAAACTATGTTTGAAGACTTGGGTGAAAAATATTTCAACGCCCATTTCTGCGAGCTTAGCCATATCCACCCCTTTGGCAATCAAACCTTCAGTATCGCTAATAGGGGTGCCATAGATACGTTCTTGAACCAGAATATTGGGTTTTGTCAGTTTCCAATATATCTTCGGCACGTAGAGTAAAGTGGTGCCTTCAAAATTACGCTGTAGTTGTGATGCCGAGGATGCTTCACGCAGCATGTCGAGTTCATCAAACAGGTTCTTTTCCAGCTCAGCAACGATTTCTCTCGGACGTAGGCGTTTGCCTTCAGACCAATATCGTTCGGCGAAGGATGCCAGAGTATATAACAAGGCAATATCACGTTTAATAATAGGTTCTATGCCGGGACGTACCAGCTTTATTACAACTTGTTCACCATTTTTCAAGGTCGCGGCATGGACTTGTGCAATAGAGGCTGAGGCAAGAGGCTCTGGTTCAATATGAGCGAATAATTCATTCAGTGATTCTGCTTCATACGCTTTATCGATGAGTTGTTTGGCTTGTTCCGCAGGAAAGGGGGCAACCTGATCCTGTAATTTGGCCAGTGAGTTGGCAATATCCGGTGGCAGCAGATCCCGGCGAGTGGAAAGCACCTGACCAAATTTGACAAAAATAGGGCCTAAGTCTTGTAGCGCCAGTCTTAATCTTTCGCCTCTGGGAAGTGTCGATTGTTTATTGCGCCAGCGATGAGGAGATAAAAAACTGAAATATCGAAGTGGACGTAACAGATGAATCGCTTTTATCACTTCGTCCAGGCGATGTTTTGCCAGGACATGATTGATTTGAATCAGTCTGGATAACTGATTAGCCTTCATTAATGGCTCCTTACATGGATATAGCTGAGGTCAATGCTCAAGTGCGTCAATGATGTGTTTCCAGGCGGTTTATACGTGCCTCAAGCCTATCAATATCTGCCTTGATCTTATCTACATCACTCATGAAATCGTCGATTTGAATCTTGTCTGGCAAGATGTGAGCTTCTTCTCTCAGGTATTCAGAAAGTGACATCGATAAGGAGCGTTGGGTCGCATTTAGCCATGAAAAACCTTGTTTGATGGCATAATTTAGCGGCTGAGCAATCACGTCCCCTGTGACATTGGCAATTTGCTGTTCCCAGTCAAAGTCAAACCCGTCGAGAACGTCTTGCAACTGTTTGGCAAATTGTACATTCCCATGGATATGTATCTCATTGGAGAACAAGTGCTCTGGGTGTTTGGCCAGCTTCAGCAGACTTATCGCATTAGCGGTGATTAATAAATCCGCATTTTCTTCATCATTATGAGTCAGCTTGATTGCTGACTGATGAAATGAGACGTGTAAATATTGCTGCCAGTCCTGAATATGAATCACGATCACACGATTTTCAAAAGTATTAAGCCGTTCGCGCGTTTCAGGGTCCTGTTTCAATGCCTGATTAACAGCCAATTCGATTGGACGTAATAAAATGGCCATGAGTCTAGAATTTATAACCGCGATGAAGTGAGACGATACCGGCGGTCATATTGTGATATTCACAACGTTCAAAACCGACATCCGTCATCATCTGTTTTAAGGTTTCCTGATCCGGATGCATACGGATGGATTCAGCCAGATAGCGATAGCTGTCTTCGTCCCCAGTAAAAATTTTGCCCAGCTGCGGCAGAATCTTAAATGAATAAGCATCATAAATCGGTGCCATCCACTCAGCTGGCTTGGAAAACTCTAAGACCATCAGTTGGCCGCCTGGCTTGAGTACACGAAACATTGATGCCAGTGCTTTATCTTTATCCGTGACATTACGTAAACCAAAAGCAATGGTAATACAGTTGAAACTGTTGTCAGGAAACGGCAGGGCTTCAGCATTGGCCTGAACGTATTCAATATTCCCAACAATGCCGTCATCCGTCAGGCGGTCACGACCAACATTAAGCATAGACGCATTGATATCAGCTAATACAACTTTGCCTGTATCACCTACCAGTTTTGAAAACTGTCGGGTCAGATCGCCTGTACCGCCGGCAATATCCAATACGGTTGCCCCACGACGAACACCACTGTTCATGATGGTAAAGTGCTTCCAGAAGCGATGAATACCGAGCGACATTAAGTCGTTCATCAGATCATATTTACCTGCAACCGAGTGAAAAACCTCGGCGACATGTTTGGCTTTTTCGGCCGTGGGTACTTCTTTATAACCGAAATGGGTGGTGTCTTTGGCTTCCATAACTTGACCTATTACTGTTGGCGCTGATAACCGGCTTTCTGAAGTCGGTTAAGGTAGTCTTGCCATAAAGAATCCTGATGGATGGCAAGTTCGTACAAATAGTCCCATGTGAAAAGACCACTGTCATGTCCGTCATCAAAAAACAATTTGAGTGCATAATGACCAACAGGCTCTATTTTATCGAGACCGACGTTTTCTTTATGTGTCTGCAAAACTTCCTGTCCGGGACC
Source organism: Methylophaga thalassica (assembly GCF_030159795.1). Taxonomy (NCBI): domain Bacteria; kingdom Pseudomonadati; phylum Pseudomonadota; class Gammaproteobacteria; order Thiotrichales; family Piscirickettsiaceae; genus Methylophaga; species Methylophaga thalassica. The sequence continues at coordinate 501,097 of NZ_BSND01000013.1, forward strand.
ATGCCCACGAACCTCTGCTGAAGGTGAGTGGACACGGAGATATTCTGCTGACAAACGATACTGCTTATCACCATAGCTCAGAGATAGACACTTGGATTGTTTGTGTAACGTAATCTCTGTTGGTAGTGGTATTTCTGCCATCAAGAATGCCTTATAGGATATAACGTGATAAATCTTCGTCTTCAGCAACCACGGAAAGTTGCTCATTGACATAGTCTTTATCGACGGTGACAGAGAGATTTTCTTCGCTGCCAGCTTCATATGAAATCTGTTCTAACAACTTTTCTAGCATGGTATGTAAACGGCGGGCACCAATGTTTTCTGTCTTTTCATTGACTTCCCATGCCAGCTCAGCAATGCGCTCAATACCGTCGTCGGTGAAGCTCAACTCAACCCCTTCTGTTGCCAGAAGCGCAATATATTGCTCCGTCAGAGAAGCGTCAGGCTCAGTCAAAATGCGAACAAAATCGGCAGAGGAAAGCGCATCCAGTTCAACGCGAATAGGTAAGCGACCTTGCAGTTCAGGTATTAAGTCGGAGGGTTTGCTTAAGTGGAATGCACCTGATGCGATAAACAGAATATGGTCGGTTTTGATCATGCCATATTTGGTCGAAACAGTGCTTCCCTCTACCAGAGGTAAAAGGTCACGTTGCACACCAGCACGAGATACATCTGCATTGTTACTGCTTTCACCTCGACCGGTAATCTTATCGATTTCATCCAGAAAAACGATGCCATTTTGTTCAACACTGTCTAACACTTTGGCTTTCAATTCTTCTTCATTGATAAGTTTCAGTGCTTCTTCTTCAGACAGCAGTCGCATGGCATGAGCGACAGTAATTTTGCGCATACTTTTACGTTGTGAGCCCATACTCTGAAACATTTCTTGTAACTGGCTGGTCATTTCTTCCATGCCTGGAGGCGACATGATTTCAACGCCGACGTTAGGGGCATTCAGTTCCAGTTCTATCTCACGATCGTCAAGTTTTCCCTCACGCAGCATTTTGCGGAAACGTTGCCGAGTGGTGGATTCATCTTCTGTTTCAACATCGCGGGCAGGGCGAAGCAGGGCATTCAGAATACGTTCTTCAGCGGCATCTTCTGCTTTGTTCTTTACCGATGATATCGCCTCTTCACGCAGCATTTTCATGGCTGTTTCAGCAAGATCACGAATGATTGATTCGACATCACGGCCTACATAACCCACTTCAGTAAATTTGGTGGCTTCTACCTTAATGAATGGCGCATTAGCTAAAGCGGCGAGTCTTCGGGCGATCTCTGTTTTACCGACGCCAGTGGGACCAATCATAAGAATATTTTTAGGAGTCACTTCATGTTGAAGTGCAGCATCGAGCTGCTTACGACGCCAGCGGTTACGGAGTGCAATGGCGACGGCTTTTTTAGCTGCCTGTTGTCCAATGATGCGTTTATCGAGTTCGTTAACAATTTGTTTCGGAGTTAATGATTGCATGATAGATATCAGTTTGAGTCCAGAGTTTCGATTGTAAGGTTGTGATTGGTATAGATGCAGATGTCAGCGGCAATATTCAAGCCTTTTTCCACAATTTCTCTGGCGCTGAGAGCCGTATTTTGTAACAAAGCGGTTGCTGCGGCCTGAGCAAAAGGGCCACCAGAGCCAATAGCAATAAGGCCATGCTCTGGTTCAATGACGTCACCATTACCAGAAATAATTAGGGAAGCTTCTCTATCTGCAACAGCAAGTAAGGCTTCAAGTCGACGCATCATTCTGTCTGTGCGCCAATCTTTGGCAAGTTCAAGCGCACTGCGCGTCAGATTGCCCTGATGCTTTTCTAATTTTGCTTCAAACCGTTCAAATAGTGTGAAAGCATCCGCTGTGCCACCGGCGAAACCAGCAATGACTTTACCGTGATATAACCGTCGGACTTTGCGCGCATTACCTTTCATTATTGTGTTGCCAAGACTGACTTGCCCATCACCACCAATGACGACCTGACCGTCACGGCGATACGAAAGGATGGTCGTACCGCGGTACTGCTCCATAAATGTCTCCTGTTTTGTAAAAATTAATACAGATTTATATCGGCTAATAATATACTATTACGGCTTTCATACTTCAGTTAATCACACTACAGATTTAGCCAAGCTAATCACTCAGACCTCAGCTAATCGAGAATTACTGATTTAAGTGTTGACATTAGTGTGAGTTTTACGGAAAATGCCACGTCTTTAGTGGAGGGGTTCCCGAGCGGCCAAAGGGATCAGACTGTAAATCTGACGGTTCTACCTTCGAAGGTTCGAATCCTTCCCCCTCCACCATTAAATAAACAAGATGACTGAATTGCGGGTGTAGTTCAATGGTAGAACTCCAGCCTTCCAAGCTGATCACGTGGGTTCGATTCCCATCACCCGCTCCATTTTTGATTGGAAGAATTTAGGCCCGCATAGCTCAGTCGGTAGAGCGCATCCATGGTAAGGATGAGGTCATCAGTTCGATTCTGATTGCGGGCTCCACAATTTGTCTTAGGCAGGGGGTTCCTGCCTGTTTTGATTTTTTGGCTCAATAAAATTTAGTGCCGGGGATACTACTCATGTCTAAAGCAAAATTTGAACGTTCTAAACCCCACGTCAACGTGGGCACCATAGGTCACGTTGACCATGGTAAAACTACGCTGACAGCGGCGATCACCAAAGTGTTGGGTGAATTAAGTGGTGGTGAATTC